>JAGVYH010000045.1 GCA_018303325.1 Candidatus Woesearchaeota archaeon | reverse complement strand
ATATAGTAAGTGACGTAAATTTTTATACAAATAGTGTCACTTACTATATTTATCGGACATAACTAAATGTATAAATATTTATGTCCGACATTATAATTCAAAAAATTTAGGTCAGTCCCTACCACAACCATAAATAGTAGGGATTGTTCGAGATTGACATTGATCTAATTTTTTAGGAAATCAGAAAGCCAGACGCAAAGCCACTCATCCACAATCATAAATGATATGGATTTCTGGCTTTCTGATTTAAAAAATAGAAAATCAGATGAACAAATACAAAACTATTCAATCAAACAAAACATATGCTCTCTGAAGAAACTCATTGTTTTGGGATACTTGTTTATATGCTCTATTGTTTTTTTATACCTATTTCTTAGCTTACATGCCTCATCCTGTGTTAATCCTTCTCGTAATTCATAGCTTATCTTTGGATCCAAAATAGTTCTTTCTTCTTCAATTATGTTGGTTATCCCAAACATATCAGGATGATTATATATTTCAGTATTTTTCTGCAGGCCAAATACAGAAGCAGAGACTAAATCAATATTTCGCTCATTTTTTTTCAAAAATTCAATTGTCTCCAGAAACTCATCTTTAGTTTCAGTCGGAAAACCTAATAAAATATAAACATTATTTTTGATTCCTACATCATGTGAATCTTGAAGAACTTGTTTTATCTCTTTTTTATTAGTCCCTTTTCTCATTAATTTTAATATTCTGTCATTCCCAGATTCAACACCCCACATAACAAGCCTTAATCCAGATTCTTTAAGTTTTTTCAGTATTTCATAATTTAAATCTTTTGTAGGCTTTAGCTGGCAAGTCCAATATATGTTCAATGGTTTGAATACTTCGGCTATTTCCAGCAATCTTTTGGTGGGTATCATATCATCTATGAGAAAGAAATATCTTTGGGTTGAATTGATAATAGTTTTCTTAATTAAATCCAAAGAAAATTCGTGATAAGGCGTCTTATTAAAATGAGAGCAAAAAGCGCATTTTTTATAGTAACATGTTGACGATGTTTTAATTGGTATAACTGGTTTTATAGTAAAATATTCAGTCAAATTGTAAATAGAAAAATCTATAGAAAAATTGAAGTTAAGTTTGTCATGCTCTGGGTTCTGTTCTTCTGTGATTTTCTTCCCAAGTATATAATCAAGCAAATCAATCTCATTATTTAAGACTTTGTCAGCGATTTTCATTAATTTTTCATTTATTGCAGGGCCGCCAATAATATTAATAATTTGTTTATTAGAAGATGTTAGCTCTTTTATTATTGAATATCCATAAAATGCTTGGCTTGAATAGACTATGCTGAATGCCACAATATCAGGTTCCTTGTCAGTTATTTTCTTAATAAGCTCATTGAAGAATTCTGGTTTTTCCCCTTTGACGACTTTTTTATTATTATCAGAATATACAGTTGAGGTTAGTTTAATATATTCGTGGGTTGTCTTGTCATAATTACTCCAATTTTTTATATTTTTATAATAGGTTTGGTATTCTGGAAATTTAAGTTTATGAAATTCCAAATTAAGATCAAGCACTTCAATATGCTCGCTGCAGTTATTTTTTAGGAAAGAATACAGATGAGTAATGGAATATGGTGGAGAAGCTGGTGTGCAAAATGGCAGGTATACAAGCAATATCTTTTTCATGGTATCATTTAATAGTTATTTGAATTATATAGTAAGTGACGTAAATTTTTATACAAATAGTGTCACTTACTATATTTGAAGGACATAACAAATTGTATATTTCAGATTAAATGTAAAATTAGTTATTAAGTCACATTTAATCTGAAAGATTAAAAATTTAATTTATTAAATTTTCAATAACTATTTATGTCCTTCATTATAGTCAAATAATTCAATAATTTAGGATTATGTTTTTAATATTATGTTTATTGTTTAACTTATTAAATTTTTATAGAAAATTAAGAAAAAAATAAAAAGAAGGGATGTTCTAATTCTGATAAACAGAATTACCCAAAATCAATTTTTTGATTAAAAAGTAATTATTTACTTTCTGACCTTAACTGCTTTTGGACCCCTATCTCCTTCTTCTACTTCGAATTCAACAGCGTCGTTCTCTTGAAGGTTTAATCCTTCTTCCATTCCTGATTTATGGACAAAGTATTCTTTGCCGTCTTCTCCTGCGATGAAACCGAATCTTTTCATCACGTTAAAAAACTTTACTGTTCCTTTCATTTTTTGTACCCCCGTTAGTATTATCGTTTTCTTTTGTTTTACTTTGTTCTTCCTTTATTCTTGTTTTGTTCTTGTCTTATCTTTTCTTTCATCTTCTTTGAGCACCAAAAGAATTTCTTCTTGGTGGCCCATTCCAATGATTAGTAGATCTGTGATGAGATTGCTGGCCTCTCCAGCCATTATGGCTTCTTTGTTGTCCATAATCATTATCTGCGCTGATAATGAGAACTTTTTCCATAACAGGCGGTTCTACTTTCTCAATCCTGAATGAATTATATTCTCTCAGTATTCTTGAAAAGTTGTCATGATCAATATCACACAACAAATTAATTACTTTTCCTGTTTCACCTGCTCTAGCAGTTCTTCCTATCCTGTGCACATAATCCTTTGCATCTTTTGGAAGATCATAATTATAAACGTGAGAAACATTGTCAATATGCAAACCTCTTGATGCAACATCAGTGCATACCAGAACATTTGCTTTTGCATTATTGAACATTCTAAGTGTGCTTGTTCTCTTGTTTTGCGATAAACCGCCATGAATAGCTGTTGCATTGATTTTATTTCCCCTTAGATTTTTGACAACAATATCAGTAGCTCTTCTTGTATTGCAAAAAACCATAACTAACTTTGACTGTTCGTGCTGTAAAAGATGGATAAGCAAAGATAATTTAACATTTCTTCGTACATTATAATATATCTGCTCCATTTTGCTGGGATCAACTAATTTTACTGCTGATACTCTAATTGGATTAATCATATATTTATTTGCCAATTCTTTTATAGATGATGAGATTGTAGCAGAAAAACATAAAGTCTGGCGGTTTGTTGGACATACCCTAATGATTTTTTTTACATCTTCTATAAAGCCCATATCGAACATAGTGTCAACTTCATCCAAAACCAAAACCTTGATTTTCGAAGTATTTATTGTTCTTCTCCTTATATGATCTAACAATCTGCCTGGTGTTGCAACCACAACTTCTGCTTTGGTTAGATTATTAATTTGATTACTTATTGAAACACCACCATACACTGAAATTACTCTCAAATGTTTAAAATATGAGAGTTGTGTTAGTGACATTCTTACTTGCTCTGCAAGCTCTCTTGTTGGTGTTAGAATCAATGCCTGCAAACCTTGTCCGGAAATTGCATGATCTACAACACTGCAGCCAAAGGCAAGTGTTTTTCCTGAACCTGTAGCTGATTCGCCAATAACATCTTTTCCCGCCATGATATGTGGAATAGACAATTGCTGTATCTGTGTAGGATTATCAAACCCTAATTGGTTAATCGCTGTCATTAGCGGATTACTTAAATGATATTCTTCAAATAAATTCATATTTTTCCCTCATTATTATGTCAACCTAATTCTATAATTTATTATTATAAGTAATTATAGATTATTTACAACAAACATAGTAATTAATATTTGTATAAACAAAGGTAGATTACTATCTTAAGCTATTAAGCAATCTTGCAGAAAAAGCGAAATGTTCAGTAATTGAGCAAATGCTCTCTCATTTAATGCGTTGTTAATGCTTGATAATAGTTCGATTGGCTAACTAATATATAAATGTTTCTATTATGTAACCACTTAGTAGGTATAAAGTGGGTTGTGAAGCTAAGTCAAATTAAAAGTGAAGTGAAAGTGTGTTAGAGATTATCGCACAAAGGTATGTGCATAGCTCTTTTAAGGATAATACTATTGCCTTAAATTTGTTGCAGTGGCATTTAGTTATAGCTGGCGAATTAAATAATAGGATAAATTTGTTTAATTCGCTTTATATATTGTGACTCACCTAAATTAGTAATTAGTTAGTTGTGAGGCACAATAGACTACAAAAACAAACAAATTAGATATATTATTTGTTTTTGAAGTATAGTAAACGCAACTATTAATTACGAGAATTTAGTGCGTTTACTATAGTTTACCTTATCAGGAACGGAAATCCTACAATATCACCGCAGGATTTCCGCCACCGACGTAGCCGACTATAAGGAGGCTAATCTTTACATTCAACTGGCAGTAGCATTATCCCCACTAAATGCTATGCACATACGCACAAAGCATAAGATAATATCAAACAACAATATTGCTTTCCTTGATTATATTTAATATTAATCTTGTTTCTGTTCTCTCCACAAAATCATAGCTTTGAACGAGCTTGAGAAAATCATCCATTTGCCTTCTTGTCTTGAATTTTGCAATAATTGCAGCGTCAAAATGGCCGGTTGTGTCATAAATCGCGCAGATATTTGGATGAGAAGCAATCTTTTTCTCAACCAAAAATAATTTGCCCTTTGATATTCTTATATCTATAATCACCTGAACATCATATCCTAATTTTTCAGAATTAAGAAGGGCTGAATATTTTTTAATTATGCCTTCTTTTTCAAGCTTCTTAACGTGGTGCATAACAGTAGCAACACTCACATTAACCTTCTTAGCAATCTGCCTGTACGAAAGCCTGCAATTATCAAGAAGCACGTTAAGTATTTTTTTATCTAGATTATTTAAGGTTTTAATCTCTTTGTCGTCTGATTTGTCGTTTACCATTTGATAATTTGTTCTTCTATAAAATATGGCGGTAAATGTTTATTATTTGTTTAATTTATCTAATAATTTGATGGTTAAACTAAACAAATATTTAAATTTTTTCATAAAAGTATACACCTGTTTAGAAAAATCAGCTATAACTATAAATATAACTATTATTGTATCATGACACTATCGATATGAATTATTAATCTTGAACAATTTAATATCATAGAGGTGAAGTATATGACAGAAAAAGAATTAACACCAGAAGAAGTATTAGAAAAAGTTAAGGCAGACAATGTTCATTTTATGAACCTGCAGTTTTCTGATATATTAGGAGCAGTTAAAAGCTTAACGATACCTGTAAGGCATTTAGAGACTGCATTTAAGTATGGAATTTGGTTTGACGGCTCAAGCATTCAGGGTTTCATGCGGATATGTGAGAGCGACATGGTCCTTAAGCCAGACGCATCAACTTATGCAGTAATCCCGTGGCTTTCAACAGACGAGCAAAACACAGCAAGAATCATATGTGATGTTTGTATGCCAGACGGCGCTCCTTTTGAAGGCGATCCGAGATTTATACTGAGAAAAATATTGAAAGAAGCAGAAGCAATGGGTTATATTTACAATACTGGACCTGAATTAGAATTTTTTATACTTAAAAATGACAGTAAAAACAAAGAAAATGGAAATTACAGAGATAATAATAATAAAATAGAACCATTAAGCCACGACGTTGGCGGATATTTTGACCTAAATCTTGACAAGGCATACGAAATAAGAAGAGATATTGTTAATGCATTAGAAAAATTTGGCATTGAAGTTGAAGCGAGCCATCATGAAGTTGCAGAAGGCCAGCATGAGATTGATTTCAAGTATGGTCCTGCTTTAAGGACAGCTGACAATGCATTGACATTCAAATTTACAGTAAAGGCAATTGCAGAAAAGCATGGTGTCTATGCAACATTTATGCCAAAGCCAATATTCAGGATAAACGGCTCAGGAATGCATGTGCACCAAAGCCTGTTTGACAAAAATGGAAATAATGTATTTTACGACGAGAAAGACAAGTATAAACTGTCGAAAATTGCGTATGGCTTTATTGCAGGGCAGCTTGCGCATATAAAAGCAATTGCTGCGATAACTTCTCCGACTGTAAACAGTTACAAGCGTCTTGTACCTGGATATGAAGCGCCTGTATATATCTGCTGGGGACAGATAAACAGGTCTGCACTGATAAGAATTCCAAGATATACAAAAGGAAAAGAACTGTCTACTAGAGCAGAATTAAGATGTCCTGATCCGAGCTGCAATCCGTACTTGGCATTTGCAGTCATGCTAAAAGCTGGTTTGGAAGGAATAAAAAAGAATATGCTACCGCCTGCATCTGTCGAAGAGAATGTGTATCATTTTGATGATTCAAAGCTTAAAGAATTAAATATTGATACATTGCCATATTCGCTGCAACAGGCGCTTAAAGAACTCAAAAATGATGAAGTTGTAAAAGACGCATTGGGAAAATACACTTATGAAAAATATGTGGAAGCAAAATTAGAAGAATGGGACGAGTTCAGGATATATGTAACTGATTGGGAAATTGAAAGGTATTTGAAGATGCTTTGAGGGTTAATTAATTGGTATTTATTTAGTTCCAAGGCGAAGCCACAGTTCACTATGATTTATTAATTTATTTTTTTTGATTTAATATATATTTATTAAAAAACTTAAACTATAATAATGAGACGGTGGACTGCGTCCCACAAACCAGTGGAGAGCGGAAATAAGATTCAGAAATAAGAACATTATCTAAACAAATAATAAAATACAACAAAGCCCCTGATGAGAATCCCACGAGCTTTTTATCAAAACCTCGGAAAAAATCATGCGACCTACGCAACTTCGTTGCTCGGTCACATTATCTATTAAATAGATAAGCCCCTGATGAGAATCGAACTCACGACCTGTTGCTTACGAGGCAACCGCTCCACCACTGAGCTACAAGGGCATTAAGCATTAAGAAATAAGATTAATATAAAAAGATATCTTAAAAAAACCAGTAGCAACTACATCGTCTCTAGCATCTTTGCCTTATCATTCTTAAAATGGCTTTGGCATTCAAAACAAACATTTCTTTTCTTGTGTTTGGCATCGTAGATATATGTACCTACAAGCTTCTTAAGGAATGTTTCAGCCATTTGTTTTTTACAGATTTCACATTTCATTTTAATGTTTTGTAATGCCATAACCTTTATATATATTTCTCTTTTTTTAGGAGATAATGAGTAATTTTAGAAATAGAATGAATAATAATATAACGTGAGGATAAATTTATATGGTAAGAATAGCAATAATAAATAAAGAAAAATGCAGCTCAAAAGAATGTGGAGACTTTGTTTGTAAAAGAGTATGCCCTGTAAACAGGCAAGGCAAAGAGTGTATTGTCACTTCTTTTGATCATAAAGCGCAGATAAATGAAGAGCTTTGTATAGGATGCGGTATATGTGTGCCAAAATGCCCTTTCAAAGCAATTGATATAATTAATCTTCCGGAATCACTCAAGTATGATCCTATTCATAGATTTGGCAAAAATCAGTTTGCCTTGTTTTCTCTTCCAACACCCGTGATGGGAAAAGTTGTTGGTATAATCGGCAGAAACGGAATAGGGAAATCAACAGCAATAAAGATTTTGGCAGGCATTCTTAAGCCAAATTTAGGAAAAGAGAAGGAAGCTTCATATAAAGAGATTATAGAATTCTTTAAAGGCACAGAAACACACGCTTTTTTTGAAAAAGTAAGAGACGAAGAAATAAAAATAAGTTATAAGCCGCAAAATGTTGATCTTATATCTAAGACTGCAAAAGGTATTGTTGAAGATCTTCTTAAAAAGGTTGACGAGAAAGGTATATTTGATAAAATTGTTGAATTATTGGAGCTGAAAAACATACTTAAAAATAATATTAAAGAGATTTCCGGCGGTGAGCTGCAAAGAGTGGCAATAGCAGCAACAGTGCTGAGAAAAGCTAATTTGTATATCTTCGACGAGCCAACATCATATTTAGATATTAAACAAAGGCTAAAGGTTGCTGAGTTCATCAGAACTCTTGCAGATGAGAAAACTGCTGTTCTGGTTATTGAACATGATTTAATCGCTTTAGATTATATGACTGATATAGTGCATATAATGTACGGCAAGCAGGGATGTTTTGGGGTTGTTGCACTGCCAAGAGCAACAAAGACAGCCATAAACACTTATCTTGAAGGATATCTTAAAGACGAGAATGTAAGATTCAGAGACAAAAAAATCTTATTTGATATTAAAGCGCCGTCAACAATAAAAAAATCAAACATGATGACTTCATGGCCAAAGCTTTCCAAGCAATTAGGCAAATTCAAGCTTGAAGCAAATGAAGGAACAATTATGAGAAAAGAAATTATTGGTATTCTTGGAGAGAATGGAATTGGAAAAACCACGTTTGTTAAACTTTTGTCTGGTGTTGAAAAGCCAGATCATGGCAAAATTGAGCTTAGTGTTAAAGTAAGTTACAAACCACAATATCTTAACTCTGAAAGTGATGAATTAGTTATGGTTGTATTGGCAGATGCGATAAGAAAACATAAAAGCGATATAATCGCGCCATTAGATATAGAGCCTCTGCTGGACAAACAAATTAATCAGTTGTCAGGAGGAGAATTGCAGCGAGTTGCAATAGCAGAAGCACTTGCAAAAGACTGCAATTTAGTGCTATTAGACGAGCCTTCTGCATATTTGGATGTTGAGCAAAGATTAATCCTGTCAAAGATTATATCAGATATTGTGCCATTACGCGGAATAAGCGTGCTTGTTGTTGACCACGATTTATTGTTTTTGGATTATCTCAGCGAGAAATTAATGGTGTTTAACGGAACTCCTGCAATACATGGTGTTGCCAACGGCCCATTTACAATGGAAGATGGTATGAACAAACTATTGAAAGAAGTTTCTATAACAATGAGACGTGATGAGTTCTCTGGACGGCCGAGAATTAATAAAGAAGGCTCTGTAAAAGACAGAGAACAGAAGTCTAAAGGAAAATATTATTATAGCTGAAAAAAAGAAAAAGAGTTCATTTTATGGAGTTTCAACAAAAATCATTACACTCTCTTACACTCTCGTAAAAGATTTCATTTTATTGCACTAAAGCAGCAAACCATTCTGGAAATTGCTTTCTTTTGTAACCCAGTTCTGTTAGTTTAACTTCAATTTTTTCTTTATCTGATTCCAAACCAGCTTCTGATGCTATTCTGAGAGCAGAAATATATGCTTTAATACCCTTTGTATGTGAACTATCCTTCACGTATTCATCTGCCATACGCATATAAACATCCATGACTTTATCAAGCATTTTGTTTTTCCTTGCTAATTCTTCCATTTTTTTATCTAAGCTACTGTTACCTATGTTTATGCCATCATAGTCGAAATGTCTATGTTCTTCTATAGAGAGCACCCCATATATAGTAATCGCTGCATCAATATCACCTGATTTTAGTGCAGCATCTCCTAATTGAGTTACTATATGTTTGTATGAATATTTATGCATATTTCCTCTCACAAAAACTTCCAAAACTTCACTATAAAGCCCGCTTTTTTTTGCTATAGAAGATAATTTATCAGTTACATTATAAAAGTTAGTTACAGAACCCCCACCTAAATGTACTGGAATTCTACGCAAAATCATAGCATAAATATCAATTGCTTTCTTAAACAAACCAGAGGCCTCAGCTATTTCAGCAGCTTGATATAACTTATAAACTTCTGGGCGACTATTATCTTTTGTTTCATTGTAACGCTCTACACAACCATCTATTGCACAACAAATAGCATTTTCAGTTAAGGGTATCTTTTTTTTAACTAATGTAAACACAAGACTTTGATAAATAGCTGTAGATGTTTCGTCATCCCGATTTATGATATATTCCTCTCTCATATTTTCAATTATTGCAGTTAATGTTCCTTCAGATATTACAGATGAATCTCTGTTAACTTTTTTAATTGTTTTTTTCGTTCTCATAATGTTTACCCCCTTATTTTTTCGTTTTGTTGCCTTCATTATCAATTAAATTCTCGTTTTATTACTAACTAATGATAAACAGATGAGTATATAATCATTTGTAGTAATTTTTATTACGAAAGCTTTAAATATAAGATAATCTGCATTTATTAGCGGTTAAGACAAACAAAAATATATCTAATTATTTTAGTTAGTTATTTACTGCAGAGGATGATTTATGATAAAAGAAGTGCTTGCTAGTTTAGGTATGACAAATAATGAAGTAGAGGTATATTTGGTATTAATGAAGTCAGGCTCGTTGTCAGTTAATGATATTGGTGTAAAATCAGGATTACACAGGCAGGTATGTTATGATGCATTGGAAAGACTGCTGGAAAAAGGTTTTGTAAGTTATGTCCTGAGAAACAGCAAAAAATATTTTCAGGCATTAGCTCCAGAAAAACTTCTTGAATATCTGGATGAAAAGAAAGAAAACGTGAAAGAAATTCTGCCAGAATTAACAAAAATGGCTACTCTTCCCAGAGAAGATACATTTATAGAAATTATTAAAGGAAGAAATGTAATAAGAATGGTTCTTAGGGATGTTATCGCTACATTAAAAAAGACAAAAGGGGAACTTATGATGTTAGGTGTCGAGGAAACAAAGTTTATGGAAGAAGATAAAATAGCTATTCTTCAGTATTTAAGAGATTTAAAGAGATTTAATTTAAAAGAAAAATTAATTGCTAAGAAAGGGGCAAAAGTGTATTTTGAAGGGGAGCAATCTGAATATAAGATTATTGAGCCAGAATATTTTAACCCTAATCCTCTGTATATATATAGTAGAAAGGTTGTACAGATTATATGGGGCAATCCAACTTATGCAATAATGATTACAAACAAAGAAATTTTTGACAGTCATAAAAAACATTTCCAGATGTTGTGGAAAATTGCCGAACCACTGAACAAGAATCTAAACTAATCTTAAACATTAAAACGAATAATCTAAACATGGAAGAACAAAAAGGAATGAAAGGTGTGATGCAAAAGAAAGAGATAATTATTTTAATTATCCTTATTATTATTTTATCACATCTAGTTTTCTTGTTCGGGTACAAATATGTGCTGTTCAACAAAACATTTTATGAAAAAGAATTTGCTAAAAATGGTGTTTATAGCATAACCCATGTCGTAACAAAAGAGCAATTAAATAAAACAATAGTTTTAGAAGAACATAATAATGTCATGGATTTTCTCGTCGGAAAAGATAAAAAGAAAAAAGATAATATTAAAGCTAAAGAGGACATAATTAACTCAACATTTTTATCTTCGCAGGATAAAACACATCTTAACGACGTGAGAGAATTAATGAAAAAGGTTGATTATTATTCAGTAATTTTAGTGTTAATTTTATTCGGGCTGTTTTTTTACCTGCATTTTAAACATAAAGATAAAAAAGACTGTTTGTTTTCAAAAGCGATTATGTATTCAGGAATATTTAATTTAGGATTATTGTTAATATTATACTTGTTAAGCTTAAACTTTGAATGGTTTTTCACAAAATTCCATACAATATTTTTTAACAATGATTTTTGGCTGATGAATCCTAATGTTGACATGTTAGTTAATCTTTATCCTGAACAATTTTGGATAGATGCACTAATCAAAATATTGTTCACAGTATTAATTGTATCTGTTATTTTTGTTATGGTTGGCCTGTTATCTTTATATGGCATAAAAAAGCAGCAAAATGTTATCCATAAACTTTAAATACAATATCTTGTATAACATTTATTCAAGGGGTAGAATATCTTGAAATGTCCTTTTTGTCCGAGCACTGAAACAAAGGTTGTAGATAAAAGAGAGACTGAAGAACAGAGCATAACCAGAAGAAGACGGGAATGCCTAAAATGCGGCAAAAGATTTACAACCTATGAAAGAATAGAAATGAGCAATATTCTCGTCATAAAGAAAGACGGAAAAAGAGAGCAGTTTGATAGGGAGAAGGTTAAAAAAGGCATCATTAAAGCATGCGAAAAAAGAAATGTCAGCATGGAAGATATTGACAGCATAGTTAATGAGATTGAACAAAAACTGCGAAACCTCGAAACCACAGAAGTAAAAAGCACATTAATCGGTGAGTTTGTTATAAAGAGATTAAAGAAACTAGACAAAGTTGCATATATTAGGTTTGCTTCAGTCTATAAAGATTTTGAAGACATTGAAAGTTTCAAGGAAGCAATTGAACAACTGAAGAATGGGAGATAATATTTTTTTGTTTTATTTTCTGTTTTTTAATCTTTCTGATATCTTTTTTCTGTTCACAACTCGTTTGTTGGACGCAGTCCCACGTTACATGAAGATTTTTTATGTTTTTTTAAGCATATTATAAACAGTTCAAGTTTAAAATAATAAAATCTAAACTAAATATCCTCATGAACGATTTGAACATGTCGGGAACGAAAAAAACAAAAATTGCTAAAATACCGTCATGCCTTGCCCTTGCTTTCACCAAAATATAAACCTGCGCCGATTAAATGCGCAACACGTATTGGTTCTGGCAGATAACTGTGGGTACAGCTTAGGTTTAGAATTTGTTTGACGTCATTTAAGTCAATGCCGCAAAATTGAACATAAATTCTGCTTATCTTGTGAACATTTCCTGCTTTTTCAATTAATTTAATTTTCTCTGCCATGTTTAATTGTGTTAAGGTAGTTTTTATTTTTGTGAAGTTAGGCATCCTTCTTATAACAACAATCACAGGGATATTTGTTTTCCTGAATACTTTTTCAATATCAATGATATTAAACCCACCAACTGCTATCCCGTCTAATAAAATAGCCTGCACCTGTGATTTAAACTTGCTTTTCTCAACAGCTTTGATAATTTTCTGCGTTGAATCTTCACCATCAACTTCAACATCGAAGCTTAAAACACCGTCGAGAAAACTCCCGCCACGAAAAAAACAACCAATTACCTTAACTTTTTTATCTTTAAATTTATTAAATGCAGAATCATCAAAACCCAATAAACGAATTTCTTTTTTCATGTTATCATGTTAAATCAGGAATCAAATACGGAAGATATACTCAAAGAATCATCACGAGATTCATAGTTTAAAACTATTGCAGATTAGTGCCTGTTGAATGTATTGCTATAGGTGATTCTCCGCCGTGCCATGTAAGCCTTGGCCTTATTCTTAATGGATATGCGCGCTCATTAGTATCATCAAATATTATCGCAGCGCCTTTTGCAGACGGCAATTTGTCTAACTGTGCATTTAGTCCTTCCCTCATATAACTTTGCATTAATAACCCAAGAGCTTCAACATCAGGCTTTGCTGTGATTCTGTGGCTAAGGACAATATCTGACTGTGTCATAACATCAGTGTGAATCTTTCCGGGCTGCTGTGTTGCAAGTATCAGGCTTATGCCGGGTTGTCTGCCCTCTCTTAAAATTGTAACAAGGGCATCTGTTGCAGCTGTCTTTCCTTCATGCGGCAGAAATTCATGCGCCTCGTCAACAACCAGCCATACCAACGGCATTTCTTGTTTAGCCTCTTCGCCGCCAAATTGAATAGAAGACTGAACTTGTTTATATTCCTCGTCTTTTCTTGCAATCATTCTCTGGATAAATAATTTTTGTGCAATCAATCCTATAACCAGATTTTTTATTTCCCATCCGTTCGCAGCAGTAGCATAACAGCTTACATCAAGAATAGTTACCTGGCCGCCAACAGCCAATTCTCTGAGAGTAGTTCCTTGCGCATCAAACAATCCCCATGTTTCTGTGTTAAGAAACCTGTTTTCAACAGCATCTTTAACCGCCTGTTCAGACCTGTCATCATTCTGAACACTTTTGACAATGTCTTCAATGGAATATTCAGGCTTTTCACTTTTAAGTTTATTAATTACTTTTTCTATTAAGACGCCAATTGGTTCTGTTCTTTTCACACCAAAGGTAAGGCACCAATCATTTGCATCCAATTCATTTGGCTTGATTGAAAAAGCAGCGTCTGTGGGGATACCTTCTTTCAGGAATTTTTTGTGAAATCCTACTGGTGTATAAATTTTAACATCCAATGCCTTTGATTTCATACCATATTGTTTAAGCAAAATCTCATCTTTTTTATTGGGATATTTCATTGTCCAATAAACACCCATAGTATCAAGCATAACAACAGAAATGTTTTGTTTGACCTCATCAGGAAGATCAGAAATACCTTCAGCAATGACGCCCATGGTGTAAGACTTTCCCGAGCCTCTTTTCCCACATATGAAAAAAACATGGCTTCTTATCACGTCAAGATACACCGGATTGCTCAAAGAAGTGGTTTGTCCCATTTGGACATATTGTTTGCCTAATAGAATAACACCTTTACTACCAAACCTTTTTTTGTCATCCTCATCCCTTCCAATGATTATGTCATACATAAAGAATTATCATATGGTAATGAATTTATATATTTTGTTGAAATTTAATTTTTTGTTAAGAAACTTTTAATTTTCTACTTTCTTGTAAACCCCAATATAATTCAGCTTCCTTATTATCTTTTGTATTTTTTCTATTTCATCAGAGAATTCTGGAATTTCTCCAAGCAGTTTCACTTCACCATTATGGAGAACTAAATTCTTTGCTGCATCTCTTGGTGGTTTTAGATGTTCAACTATTATTCCCTCTTCTTCATTCTCTGTTTCTCTTCTTAACTGCTCTAATTTTGATAAGTCATATTCTCTGCCTATCTCAACGAATGGTTCAATACTTATACTAAAGAAAAGCCTTTCCTTTGCAGGACCAAATGTTCTCTCAAACCAGTTATTAAATGATTCATCATTCCATTTAAGCATTTTATCTAATGTTATATTCTGCGCTTTTTGTTCTCTTAAAACCCTTATTAAGAATGCTTCTTTGGCTCTGTTAAATTGATGATGATATGTATGTTTGTACATCAAAGCTCTGAATTTTAATAGGTTTACCAATAATTGAGGATTATCAAACACCCAATCCCCGTCGATAAATCGAAGGTTATTATACTGATCGAATATACTTTTCTCTCTAAACTTTAATCTATCATCATCGCTATGAATAGAACCACACATCCAGACTTGGTCTAATGCCAAATAAGATAGATTATCAACATCAATGCCCTCTTTTGAGTTAAGTAATTTTCCAACATTACCTTTTCCTTGAATAGTATCTATTAATTCTTCAATTCCAACATCATGTTTTTTTAGTCTTTGTTTAAGATTAGAAGATCTTTTTATTAGATATTCAACAAGAGACTCTTCTTCATAACTTCCTGACCTGATTAATTTTCCTTGATCTGAACAAGGCATTATCGCTAAATCATGATACAATCCTGCAGCAATCCCTAACTTTCTTTCATGTTCACTGAAATGGTTTCTAAAAAGTACAATATCCATCATAGCCCCAGTAACATCAGAATGAAATCCTCGTGTTTGATCCTGACAAGCATTGGCACAGCTCGATCCAACTAATCCAAGCTGTTTTATGCCATATAATCTAGAAAATTCTGCTGTAGATGTTAAGTCTTGATAAATTTCACCATGAGGAAGATATTGGAAATTAGTTCTTGTTATAAGCAGAAACGGTCCGTCATATTTATGTAAATCTGTTATTTGAATATACTTTAAATCAGGTGTATTTGTGTTCATTATCTGATGGGGGAATGAAGAGGTAATTTTAAATGTTTTGAAGAACGAAAAATGGTGTGGATTTTTAAGTTATTCCGAAACTTTTATATAGATTTATAGGTATATTCATCTTTAATATAATGTCAGAAAAAAAAGGAATTAAGAAAGAGATTGTTATAGGTCTGTTTTTATTAGTTTTCGCTGTATTATCTTTATTAAGTATCTATGTTTTCAGCGACATAGAGATATTTTCTGCTTCACAGCAAAATTTAAGCATGTGTAATGTTCAGGGTTATGTGTTCAGTTCTGATCTTCTCGCTGTATCAAACGGCACAAACATTAGCTGCACTATTGCAAGAAACAACGAAATTAACACAACTTACACCACATTGACAGGCAAAGGATTTCCAGAGGATAATAATAATTATAATAATAGCTACAGATGTACTATGACATGCAGTAATGTTATTGCTGATACTATTACTGTTCTTGCATACAACTCATCAGGAAATGGAACATCTTCGAGCACAATGTCTGGCTCTACAAAAGTTATAAATATAACATTTACAGATAATACTGCGCCTATAATAATCAGTATTACTGGAAATAAATTGGGCTACACAAACCAAACAATTTCTATCGAAATAAATGCAACTGATAATGTGGGTATTATAGGGGGGAATATAACTTTAGGAAATGGTACAGTATTAAACGCAAGTTTGGTTGGCAGCAATTACACAGTAAATCTAACTTTGTCTTCAAACAGCTTGTTGACAATAAATTATACAGCTGCTGTTTATGACACTGCAAATAACAATGCAACCTCTGCAACATATTACATTACAGTATCAGACAATATTGCACCAACTTCTGTTGCAAGTGTTAATCAAAGCTCTGTTGACCAAAATGTTAATATACAATTCAACGGCTCAAACTCAAGCGATAATATTGGAATTGTAAGTTATTTATGGAATTTTGGTGATTCATCAACTAATACAAGCGAAGTTGCTTTACATAAGTTTACAAATTCAGGAATGTTTAATGTAAGTTTAAATACAACTGATGCAGCTGGAAACTCTGGCTTTGCTTATGTAACTGTTACTATAAGAGATTCAACACCACCATACATTATAAGCAACCTTCCTTCAAATGGATCTCTTAATTTATCTCTTAACACAGATATTAATATAACTTTCAATGAGTTAGTCTTCCCTAATACTAATAATATTCATGTTCAAGATTCCGATGGTAATATAATATACGGAAATATAAGTTTTAACACAGCGCTGAACAAAACAATAATCACACCTTATGTCTTATTAAAAGAAACTACTTTCTACACCATTAATGTTACAAAAAATTTGTTTGACAACTCAACAAACAATCTTTCAGCTAATTATATTTTCAATTTTACAACAAAATTAAAAGACACAGATAATGATGGCTTGCCTGACAGTGAAGAATATGACAACGACAATGATGGCATAAATGATACTATAGATAAAATAAAAGGCAACATTAGCAGTATAAACACAGACATTTTAAATCTAGTCATATTATTTAATCAAAGTTCAAACCTAACAAACATTTCAGATAGTAATGCAAGTTATAATCTAGAAATTAACAGCGGTTTAACGCCTGTTCTTACTGCAACAATAGATTTCTCGACAACAACTATTGATTTAACAAATATTACTATTTATGAATCTGACAATCAAAGTGTAGACGAGATTATCATTTATGGATTAACATTACCTTCTGGTCAGACAAAAACAGTTTATCTCACAAATAAAAGCGGTTATGGCTCGGTTTGTATAAAAAATGCTGAGATTCAAAGTTTAACTGACATATCACAGGAATGTACTAGCACTAATGAATATAAAGTTAATTGCAATGCCACTGTACAAAATGGTTTCACTTGTACGTATAATTCCACAATCAACAAATTCAAAGTTGAAGGTTTAAGCTATTCTGGGTTGAGAGAAATAAATTATACTATTGCACAGACCACACCTAGCAATTCTCCAAGCAGTGGGGCTGGAGGTGGCGGAGGAGGAGGCGGTGGAGGCGGAACACCAAATTTAGAGGTTTGTGTATCAAAATGGGAATGCGGTGAATGGGGCGAGTGTACTAGTGCAGGTATGAAATCTAAGGATTGCACAGACATAAATAGCTGCAGCCCTTCAACAAACAAGCCATCAACAACACAATTCTGCACACCGCCGCAATTGGCTAATAAAGAAGATGAATCTGAAACAGAAAACCTAAATGAAGAAACTAATCAGGAACAACCAACAGAACAATTAATAATGCAGGAAACTAATTTAGAGTCAAACAAAAAAGATAATGAAGATATTAAATCAAACAGTAATTTATTCGGAAAAGTAATAAACGCAATAACAGGAAAAGCAATATTTGTAGATGGCAAAAGTAAGGCAAACATGTACTTTTTAGGATTAATTGTGTTTGTTATAATTTGTTTAATAGCATTTAACTTTGTTCATAAGCAGAAAAGTGAGAAAAAAGAATAAAAATATAAAGAAACACACAAAAAGAATATATATTAACCTCAAAAGATAGGAGAAAAGATAAATAAGGGGTAATAATATGTCAAAGGGAAAGATTGTAGGAATTATTGCAATAAAAGGCGGTGTTGGCAAGACAACAGCTGTAACTAATTTAGCCTACGTGCTTAGCAATGTTTATAATAAAAAAGTTCTTGTTATTGACGGCAATTTCAGCGCCCCTACATTAGCGCTTTATCTTGGCTTGAAAAATTATAACTTTACTGTGCATGATATACTTAATGATAAGGTGCCTGCAAGTGATGCAATTATTAAATCATCGCATGGGTTTGATGTAATTCCCTCGTCATTAGTGCCGAAAAAGATTAATCCTTATGAGCTAAAAAACAAGATTGAGCATTTAAAAGAGTTTTATGATGTTATTCTCCTAGATTCTTCACCAAACCTTAACGAAGAAATCCTCGCAACAATGGTTTCTTCTGACGAGTTATTCGTTGTTACAACACCTGACCAGCCAACATTGAAAAGCACAGTTAATGCTGTAAGTGTCGCAACAAAAAGAAAAACACCTATTGTAGGTATCTTACTTAATAGAGTAAGAGACAAAGGATTTGAGGTAAATATTAATGATGTTGAGCTTGCAACAAGTGTTCCTGTACTCGCTGTCCTTCCTGATGAGATTAAGGTTTTAGAGGCGCTTTCTAAATCAATGCCAATAACTGCTCATTCACCAAAAAGTGAAGTGAGTATGGAATATAAGAAATTGGGTGGGTGTATAATTGGCGAAAATTATCAGGATAAAAGATTGAAAACAAAATTAGGCAAATTATTTGCAAAGAATATGCCAAAACAAGATATCAACAGGTTTTGCCTGGTTGAAAGCTTAAAGAATAATAAGTAAAAATCAATTAATTACAAACTGGGTATTATACAACAAAATGCAAAGCATTTTGTGTACATTTGAACTATGTTCAAATTGTACCCCGCAGCTTGCTGCGATAGCGCGCCCAGTTTGTAATCTTAAAAAAGCCGTTCACGAAGTGACAAATTTGCCGTATACAACAAAATGCAAAGCATTTTGTGTACATCTGAACTTGTTCAGATTGTACCCCACAGCTTGCTGTGGTTGGGTAGGCAAATTTGAGGCTTTTTTTTTGATTTGTTTTATCACGCAAAAACTGACAGAAGGAAGAAAATTTTCACGTTGGTTTTTCGCTTAATGCCGCTAAAAAACAGAAAGGTAAGAAATTAACATGTAAATAAATTGAAACATTCATCAGAATGGTAAATATTATTTATTAATTGACAAAAAACTACAAACCAAAAAAGGGTTTACTCCAAAATTACAGAGACAAATCAACATGAAACACAATCTAAAAATAATTTTATTATTAGTTGGCTTCTTTTTTCTATCGCAAATAATAGGATTAGGAATATTAACACAGTACATTGACATGAAAACAACATCTGAGACAGGAAAAACAACACTGATTAATGCTACTTATGATGTCACAGGCATAACTCCGCCGTCTATTGAGAATGAATCTTATTCATTTATCGGAATAGTTATCGCTGTTATAATCGGCACAATATTGGTGCTGCTAATTATCAAATATAAACGAAAAACACTTTGGCAGATGTGGTTTTTCCTTAGTGTTATACTTACATTAATCATGGCCTTTAGTCCGTTTGTCATGAAACTATTAAATTATGTTAAATATTTGAATAGTTTTGTAAGCTATAGTTTTATTATTACATTAATTCTTGCAGGTACGTTAGCGTATCTGAAAGTTTTCAGAAAAGAAATAATTACTCATAATTTTACTGAATTGTTTATTTATGGTGGTTTAGCAAGCCTTTTAGTGCCTGTATTGAATTTATTTTCTGGGCTTGCACTGCTGATAGTTATTTCTATTTATGATATGTATGCGGTTTGGCATAGTAAGCATATGATAAGCATGGCAGAGTTTCAGACAGATAATAAGATTTTTGCAGGATTGATGATACCTTATAATCGAGATAAAATTGATGTTAAAGATGAAAAAGAAGCGGTTAATAGTAAGGAGAAAATAACCTCAGAAAAAACAGTTAAATCAAAAGCACTAAAATCCATACAAACTGAAGAAAAAGAATTATTATCTGAATCAACAGAACCCAGAAACGCAATTTTAGGTGGAGGAGACATTGCATTCCCATTATTGTTTTCAGGCGCAATCATGAAATATACAGGCACATTTACTGGCCCAATTATTATATCTGTATGCGCCGCAATTGCATTGTTTTTGATTTATCGATTTGGAAAGAAAGACAAATATTATCCTGCAATGCCGTTTATTACTCTTGGCTGTTTGATAGGCGCAGGTATTGTGTGGCTATTATTTGGTTTGTAATAGTCAATAATAATTGGTGAATATAAGAAAGGGATATAAACAAGATTTGATAAATTTTGCTGGTAAACTTGAAAAATTATAAAAAGTGAGATTGATTAAGAAAAACATGAAACAAATAATTTTGGCATCTGCTTCTCCGCGAAGAAAAGATTTAATGAAACGATTATTCAAAAAGTTCATAGTCTGTAAAAGTTCATATAATGAAGACAATAGCCTGCCTTTAAGCCCAATTAAACTTACACAATATCATGCGCTGGAAAAAGGAAAGGATGTTGCCAAACATTTCAAATCAGGGATAGTTATTTCTGCCGATACTATTGTAGCTTATAACAACAAAGTGTTAGGCAAACCAAGTTCAAAAGAAAATGCTATGGAAATGTTAAAGTTAATTAGCGGGAAAGAACATGAGGTTATTACAGCGTTTGCAGTTATAGACATTAACAAAAAGAAGATAATACGAGATTATGAAGTAACAAAAGTGAAAATGAAATTATTAACAGACAAAGAGATTAATGATTACATTAATTATGAGAAACCATTTGACCACGCAGGGGCGTATGCTATTCAGGGAAAAGCTGCTGTATTTGTTGAAAAGATAGAGGGAGATTATTTTAATGTTGTTGGTCTTCCTTTGTTCAAATTAAATAATATTCTAAAAAAATTAGGTATTGATATATTCAAAGCATAGGTTGAAATCATTAGAAAAAAGATAATCTCTTAAAATAAAAAATATAATTCTTGAAATCAATAATCTTCACTTAAACAAATTCAGCGTCTTCTGCCTTAGGTTAACAGAATAGCTTATCGGATTAATTACCATCCCGTCCCTTGCAGCGATTGTCTGGACATTTGTTTCTTTTTGGATGAATCTGGCTTGTGTGAGAACATCTGCATCAATCATTTTCGCGCCAAAATGAGTAACGATTGCTAATTTAGGTTTTGTTTCATTAATTATCTTTATTGCTTCATGAGTGCAGAGGTGAAACTCGTCGCTGTTGTCGTCTGGATTCTGAACATTGAGTATAAGCAAGTCTACATCTTTAAAATCTTCCAACAAACTTCTTGTATATCCTGTATCAGAAGTGTAACCCATATTAAAGTTAGGTGTTAACAACCTGAAACCAATGCAGTCAGGATCACTGTGTTTTGTAGCTGTTGCCTTGATTTCAATATTGTTTATCCCTACACGTTTCCCTACTTCAAGTGCAATTACCCTTTCCATTAATTTTCTATGAAACTCTGTCAAGTATGGTTTTTCAATCTCTTTGCCGTCAACAATATTGCCGTTTATCACAGTTTTATTGCCGACAAGCACGCCATGAATATCTAATCCTCTTAAACTCATTGCATCTATTACTGCATTAATATCATTGCAATGATTAAGATGATTATGGCTGCATAAGATAGCAACATTATTTCTTAGATTAATGCCATATTCAGCTGCCCTGACTAATGCGCCTGGTCCAGGATCAAGATGAAACTGGCTGTCATCAACCTGTATAATAATTCCTCCAGAAGCTTTTAGTTGTTTACCTACTACTGCTGAATCCCCTCCTGTTCCTAGAAATACAATCTTAGGTTGCTGCATTGTCTACCTCTGTACAATCTCTATATTATCATTTCTATAATGTCTGACATAAATCTTTATGTAATAGGATAAAAGTAATTATTATAGTATATATGAGTTATGGAAGTTAATTGAATTAATAAATATTTCGCATTCATTCGTTCCTGAGCGAAGCCACGCGTCTCATGAAGATTATTTAGTTTATTTTTTACATTGCTCTTATTGTATACTATTTTTAGAGAACTTTATAAAAAATTCATGGGACGGTGGACTGCGTCCCACAAACGGATTGGGGGCAAAAAACAGGATTGAGAGCGAGAAAAAGAGATTTAAAAACATGAAATATATTAAACAAATATAAAATTTCAATAAAAATATTATTTCTTTGCTATCTTCCAGAAGGCGTTAAAATATTTCCTAAAGCCTTTAACTGCTTCCTCATCTTCGATAAGAAAGCCAATTGGTGTCTTTGTCCATAAGGATATGAAAGCTTTGTTTTTGTAAAATGTAATCTGCATGTTAGAGATAAATTGTTTAGGCAGATATCGAATCTCTGATTTTTTTGCAGTTGTTTTTTCCAGATTACCTTTTGTATCATAATTAGCCAGCATTTTTACTATGATTCCCTTTTTAACACGCTGAAAGTGATAATTATAGAAAAAAGGCCTTAAAGCTGAAACTTCACCATACGATGCCCCAATTACATAATACTCTTCTCCTGCCTTTAAGTCATCAAGAATATTCCTAAAAAAATTAGTAGTTGCCTTAAACCCTTCGTAAATGATTGCGCCTGTTTTTTTTCCAGCTAATTTTTGCTCCATTTCAAACTGTGGCAGCAGTTTTTTAACAAACTCTTTTTTTTCAGACAATTGTTTTTCTTTTTCTTCCATATATTCTATTATTCTTTTTGGCTCTAACGCCTTAAAATGCTTAATCTTTCCTTTAAGAACATGCCCAACTAATCCTTTTTTTATTAACCTGTCGAGAATCTTGTAAACTTTTGATGATGAAACCCCTGCTTCTTTAGCCAATAGCCCTGTTTTTGTCGCTCCTAATCTTAATAATGCCAGATAAACTTTTGTTTCACCGTGCGTAAGGCCAATGTCCTCTAATAGTTTAGTGTCTTTTACATCCATGAGCATATAGTTTAGGGGCTCATTTAAATAATTTATCAATTACGACCCCCAAAGGTGACAATAATATTTATAAGCTCATATTTTAATTAGTTTACTTTCGGGTAGTAAAAATATTAAGTATATAACTGAAAACCAAAAGAAAGAAAATGGTGAAAAGAAATGGGAAATAAAATAATACGACATGCCGAAAGTACAAAAATTGAATATGACGGCAAAGTTTTAAGCTTTTTGTCAGAGATGGGAATAAAAAAGGCAATAGAATATGGTAAACAGCTTGATAAAACAATTGAAACTGAAATTATAACATCACCGCAAATAAGAGCAATAGAGACAGGATATTGGATAGGTTATAGTTATGGATTAGAAAAAGTGGGGGATTGTAAAAAACATGCAGTAAAGAGAAGCGAAGATGAAAGGATTGATGTTGCAAATTTCTTACAGGGTTATAGTCCGCATCAGGTTGGATGTCAAAAAGCTTATGAGCATCTTATAGAGCGTACACCTGAAGAAATATATATTATAGCTCAAAGATTCGCTTCTTTTGTTGTTTCAAAACTGGATTATAGCGGTGTTCTAGCAATTTCACATGATATTCCTATGGCTGTTTTTTTATATGTATTAGGGATAAATGAAATAAATAGTGCTAATAGTGCCATGTCTGGAAATTTACAGGGGTTTTCTTTTGGCATTGATAATACAGTTGATACTAAACATCCGATTATTTCAGTTGACGGACATAGTGAGAGGTATCTTGTTGAAATGGATTATTTAGATACTTTAATACAAAATAAAGCTAATTGTCGTCTTCAAGCAAGAAGATTGAATTAACTAAAATTAACTAATGGCGAAATATACAAAAGTCCTTAATTTTTGTTCGGAAGCTAAGAACTTTTAGTATAGCAGTGAGAAAATGATTCCTGAAACAACTGATTCTGAAAAATGTGAAGTAAAGAGCAAAACAGGGAATAAAGGTATAGTAGATATAGTAAAAAAAATCAATAAATTAGACGAGTTGCCTGAAAAGAAGTTTAAAAGAATAGCGACAATTACAATGGGTCTTTGCAGAGCAGACTTGTATATGCCGACTCATGTGTTTAACACTGCTGATGTTATTGGAAAAGGCCATAACGAGATAATTTTTCATATTGAAGATGGTAAAAATACTCTCTATTTTAGTTATGATGTCATTGCAGAAATTGGGAAACATGGCTTGAGTAAATTAAAATCACCTGAATTTGTTGAGAAGAATGTAAAAGAAGCAGAGGAAAAAGGCAGGGAATTGTGGATGTATGCAGAGTTTATTGATGCCCATCAGTTGAAATATATGAAAACTGAAGAGCTTCTGGAGCATTATAATAAATTGTTTATAGAAATACAAAAGATGTTTGGTTATTTTAATGTTTCCCAACCTTCTATTTCTTATGCAATCGAAGAAGATATTAAACACTTGATGGAGAAACAGAAGATTGACGGAGAAACACAATTCAATATTTTAACAATAATGCTAAAACCAGATGAGATTACCTTGCTGGAGGAGGAAGAAAAAGATTTATTAAAAATTGCATTGAAAATCAAAGATGACAGAAAATTAGTTGACTCAAAATTAATTAAGTTTTTTTCCCAGCCAGAAGAAATTGTTTTAAGAGAACTGTTTTATTCAGCCAAAAATATTTATGATATGTTAAAAGCGCACCAAAACAAGTATGACTTTTTGGCCTGCTCGGAGAATTTTGATGTGTTTGATTTGAAATATTATGTGAAAAGGCTGCAAGACATAGTAAAACGTTCTGAACATGAAATATACAGACAAATAGCAGAGACCTCTCCTGATAAAGAAAGAATAAAAAAAGAAAGAGAATACCTATCTAAAAAATATAATTTATCTGAAGAACTGGTGCATATTATTGGCGTGGCAAGAATTTATTCACATCAAAGAATGATGATTAGGCTTTTCTGGAGCAAAGGAATTCATGTATGGGGCAAGATGCTAAGGGAATTTGCAAGAAGAATAAATATTAGTGAGGTGGATATCCAATATTATACAAGAGAAGAAATTAATAATTATTTTGCAATGAAACAAAATGAAAATAAGAATGAAAAAGAAAAGGTTTCTCTCACAGAGTTAGAAGAAAGAAAGAAGCCTTGTATTTATGCAATATTTGACAGGCAAAAATCGGTATTGTTTAAAGGCGAGGAGGCAAAATTAATTTATGATAAATATTTGAAAGATGAAATAAATGATAAAACAATATTGAAAGGGACAATTGCAAATAAAGGGATAAAAGTTGGAAAAGTGAAACTTCTTGCACATGGAGAAAACATGGTAACTCAGATTTATGAGATGGAAAAAGGAGATATTTTAGTAACAGGAAATACACGGCCAGACATGATGCTGGCTTTGGAAAAAGCATCTGCTGTAGTGACAGATGAAGGCGGCATTTGCTCTCATGCAGCGATTGTTTCAAGAGAGTTAGGAATACCTTGTATTATTGGAACTGTAAGAGCAACGAAATTGTTTAAAGATGGAGACATAATTGAGGTTGATGCAAATAATGGTGTAATAAAAAAAATAGGTTGAGATTTCTTGAACTTTTGTATTGTTTATATGTTCATAAATACTTAAGAAGCAACAAAACATATATAAATTATTAAGAATAATAATATCTTTGTGTTGCCTAACAAAATAAGTAGAATAAAAGATTGGAAAGTATACATTCAAAGAAGAAATAGTTTATACTATGTCAGCGTCTTCAATAAAGCATATGGCCAATTATTGCAGAAGGAAATTAGCTGTTCTTTTAAGAATCAGTTATATTCTTTTGGCAACAAGATATGCACATTTTACAGGTCAGAAAAAGAAATTAAAAAAGTTAGTAAAAAGTTTTTAAATCTTTTATGGCACAAAAAAGAAAAAATTAAGAAGATAAAAGAAAAGTGTGTTAAATATGAACAAATAGAAAAAGAATTATTAAAACAATATGAAAATAATATCATTCTTCGAGTCGAGAATTATGAGAAATTAATGGAAAAAATAAGTCATATTTTTCTTTATCTGACAACAATTCCATTCCTAGCTCTTGAAGCAATTAGTAGTTTATCAGAAAAAGAGCAATGCTTATTTAAAGAAGATATCTCCTTTTTTATAAAATTCAGAAAGAAAAACAGAAACCCAATAGAGTCAGTTATTTTTGAACAAATATGGAAAAAAGCTGCAAAAATTCAAAATAAACCTGATTTTATTTTTTATTCATATTTTACTTATGATGAATTAGGTGATTTATTAAAAAATAGAAAATATCCTTCTGAAAAAGAAATTGAAAAAAGAAAGAGTGGTTGTATTTTTTATGATTCAAATGATAAAATCTGTTTTTATTATGGTTCTGTTGATCAATTAAGCTGGATGATGCCAGAAAACAAAAAAGTAGAAAAGAATAAATATATATCAAACATAAAAGGAAACATTGCATACAAAGGTTATGCTGAGGGTAAAGTTTGTATAATAAATCACGAGTCTGATTTAAAAAAATTCAGAGCGGGAGATATAATTGTTTCAATCAACACAAACCCAACACTTATGCCGGCATTAGTCAAATGCAAGGCGATAATTACTGACGAAGGCGGACTTTCATGCCATGCGTCTATTATAAGCAGAGAGCTCAAGAAACCATGCATTGTAGGAACAAAAATTGCCACAAAAGTGCTAAAGGATGGCGACTTTGTAGAGGTTAACGCTGATTCTGGTATAGTGAAGATTATAAAATAAAATTAAATGTTATAATTTAGAGTTTAAGAATTATAAAGTTTAATAATTATAAGATAGAGTCTATTCTTCTGCATTACCGTTAGGTATCTCCTCTTCTCCAGCTATCCTTATCCTTCCATATCTGTATGTATTAAGCCTACCCTAATTTTGTCTAAGCCTACCCTAATTTTGTCAGCTTTGCTATCATATCTCGTAAGACTATCAGGAAAGCGAAAACCATCGGTAAACTCAAGTTCCTTTGCTGTGTCTTAAGTAATCAGGTTTTCGCCAAAGCTGACTGGTAGGCTTAATACATACCCATATCCAAAACTTTTTTATAATCCCTCTCTTATTCTACAGATATGCAGCTAATTCATAAGGATTTAAAGAAAGGTATTGCAAAAATCAAGATTGAAAACAAGGATGATATCTGGTATTTGAGCACTTTGGTTGAAGAAGGTGATATTGTCAGGAGCAGGACTGAAAGAAAAATCAAGATTGGCGGAGGAGGCGAAGACAGAAAAGCTAATGTAAAAATTATTCATGTAACATTATCTATAAAATTAGAAAAGATAGAGTTTCACAAATACACTGGCGATTTAAGGATTTCTGGAAAAATAATTGAAGGTTTAGAAGATGTTCCTGCTGGAAGTTACCATACTTTTAACATTGAAGAAGGCACGATATTAACTTTGGAAAAGCCAGCTTGGTTAGGTTATCATGTGAAAAGATTAAAAGAAGCCATGGAAGACAAGCCAAGCAATATTTTAATTTGTGTTTTTGACAGGGAAGAAGCCATGTTTGCCTTAATGAAAAAGTATGGTTATGATGTTCTGGCAGAAATAAAAGGCGATGTGCAAAAAAAAGCAGTTGATGAAAAAGTCAAGGCGAATTTTTACAGTGAGATTATTAAATTATTAGAGAGTTTTGATGCTAAATACAAGTTCACAAAAATAATCCTTGCAAGCCCTTCATTCTGGAAAGAAGAATTAAGTAAAGAATTAACCAATGAATCATTAAAAAGGAAAATTTTGTTTGCAACATCTAATTCAGTAAGCAAATCTGCAATAAATGAAGTCCTGAAAAGACCTGAGGTTTCCACTGCAATAAAACAGGACAGGGTAATAAGAGAAATTGGTCTTGTGGAAGAAGTTCTCGGTGAAATAAAAAAAAATGGGTTAGTTGCTTATGGTATAAAAGAAACTAAAGAAGCGTCTGAAATGGGTGCTATAAAAGTTTTGCTGATAAGTGATGGTGTTATCTTAAAAAAAAGAGAAGATGGCACGATTGGAGAAGTAGAAAGAATTATGAGAGAAGCAGATTCAACGCAGGCAGATGTTTATATTGTCAGCTCAGAGCATGATGGTGGTAAGACACTAGATGGTTTGGGCGGGATTGCTGCGCTGTTAAGGTATAGAACTAAATGATTAAAAAAAAGTATAACCAAGACATTAATTTTTTGGTATTTGTTTCGTTCCAAGGCGAAGCCACACATCTCATGAATAAAAAGGTAAGAAGGTTTGAAGGTCGGATGGTTTGATGGAAACGACTTACTTTTATCGTGTCATTTTGTCGTACCTTCATATCATCAAACCATCTTACCATCTTACCTTTATTCGTGGACTGCGTCCCCAGTATGGATTTTGAGCGGTCAAAAACATTAACTAGCTAAACAAATACAATTTTCGTAATTAACAGACGTGAAAAGAAAAAAGAAATCAATACACCCTCAAATAATTAACCCATTTAATGTTTAATCAGTTCAACTGGCATCTCTGCATATTTATATTCTGTTAAACCAATTAATGGCAAATAGCCAGAAATAATGTCAGAAAAATTAGTTGAGATTTCATTCATAATTTTATCATATTGCTTTGGAGACTCTATCCACATCATACATACATAATCATAGTTTCCATTCAGTTTAGTTAATGAATTAATATAGGGATGCTCTACAATATAATTCACAAAATTACTTTCTCTCTCTTTTGTAATATTTTTTAGCTTGAAATACAGTGTGTACCATTGCAGATTAAATACAGAAAAATTGAAGATAGGTATAAATTTGGTAATAATCCCGACATCTATCATTTTATTTATTCTTTTTATTACACCATCATTAGAGAGATCCACTTCCTTCCCTATTATTGTGCTTGGTGTTCTTGAATTATCTGTCAATGCAACTAAAATATTCCTGTCTGTTGCATCTAATTCGAATAATCCAGACATGCTAAATTCAAGTTCATTTATTCGGCATAATCCAAGCATCTTTTTGTTTTTAAACATCATATCCTGTGTATATCCTAAATATCCTAACGAACATGAGAGATATTTAAACTCCCTTAATCCTAATAAAACAATATAATCTCTTAAATGGTCGCTGCATGTGTTTCTTATTTCTCTTAGAACATTATCAAATTCAATCAAACTATAAGAGCACACTTCTAACACAACATCATAATTGCCTGTGTATTTGGTTGCTTTGACAATATTTTTGCTTGTAGAAACAAATGAGGTTAATTTTTCTTTAAATTCCTTTGTATAATTTTGCAGTTGAAGCAGCACATAATGCCATCTCAAGCCTAATTTAGAAAGATTTAATGATAAAGTAAAACCTTGCAGGATATTATGCTTAATAAGCCTCTCTATCCTATATTTTGCGCCTTCCCTTGAAACACCTATATTCTTTGCTAAAGTTTTTATAGGGATTCTTGCATCTTTTACAAACTCAAAAATGATTTTTCTATCCTTAGCGTCTATTTTAGGAACAATTGGAGATTGTTCTGCCAGCTCAATTGCAAGTTTCTTGCCTTTTAACAGCTGTTTGAATGAATAATCCCTCATAATTAGTTATAATACAACTTAATTATTTAAATTTATCGTTTTATGGTTAATTTTGCTCAGAAAGTTTTATATAAAATAATATAACCATCATAAAGTAACAACAAGTGGTGAATATAAACGATAAAAAGAAAACAAAAGAGGATGTAAAATGGAAGGAAAAGCAAGCATTGTGTATGAAAAAAAGTGTGAAAAGCAAAAAGATGGTGGAATTGGAATAGTTAGTGTTTTGATAATAATGGCACTAATAATCATAGTAATCTGATAATATAATAATCTGCCATAAAGCAGGCTAAAATAGTAAGAAAAGGTGGATAAAATGGAATTAAAACAAATATTAGAACAATTAGATGATAATGGAAAAGAAAGTTTCCTTAAACAATTATCTGAAAAAAGCCAAAGTGAAGAAGCTTTAACTGAATTAGTTAATTATTATATAGAGCGTACTAAAACAAGATATTTAATTGATTCTGGTATGTGGAATATTGTTGATAATATTAAAAAACTTTTAGAAATGCAAGACGCTCAACAACATGCTAAATCAGGTTCAAAAAAGAAAACTTCTAGCTCAAAAGCAATGTATAACTCTGCATTTACAAGATTAATTGAAATTGCTGAAAAATGTGATGTCTCATCTAAAAATTATGGTGATCAACTTGGAGAATTAGATAATATTGTTGGATTTGCCAAATCAAGAATAAGCCCTTCAACAATGTATGATATTTGTCAAACAGCATTAAGTAAATTTAATTATTCTCCAATAACTAACAATCCTAACTTAGAAAATGATAGGGGAGTAGTAAAGGCAAGAACCAGATATGGAGATAAAGTGTCTCCTTTACATATATTAAAGAATATTCTTGAATGTGGTGTAAATGCAGCTCTTGAATTAAAAAACACAGAGAAAGTTATGGATATCGCTGCACATGTGGTAAGTTATGCGCGCAGTTCTGCATATAGATTTAATGAACAAGAACAATTTAATTTATCAAATGATGTTGAAATAAGATGTGCAGCATATTTAGGCAGTGAATCGTTAAAGGATTGGGGCGATAGTAATATTAATGTTAGATTAAGAGAATTAGCATTAACATTAATAAAAAGACACGAAAATGATTTTAAGAAGGATTATTTTGTTGAGGCAATGCATGAAAAAGCAGGAATTAACACAGGTGAAACATGTTATGTAATTGGAAAATGTTTTGAAGAGAAGAATGAATTTGAAAATGCCGAAGCGTGGTACACAAAAGCAATAACATATCATTTAAAATATGGAAATGTTGACGAAGCATTTAAGGTTGCAGAAGATGCAGCAAGTGAAGAATTTATTGAAAAAAAAGTAAAAAAAGCAACATTGTCTGATAGAAGTGAACTTGAAAGAAGGGTTAGAACATACAGCAATTTACAGCAGGAAACCCATGAATTTAATGCAGATGAACAAGGCCTTGCAGATATGCAGCAATATCATGAAAAATTAAGACAAGCTTTAAAAGGTGTTCAAACAATAAAAGATGACATTGAAGGAACAATTAGATTTATACGGAGCAATGTTGCAGCATCTAATTGGACAGAACTCGCAAATAAATCATTAATAATGTTAATTAATAATCCTAAGGGCAATGATGATGCTTATAGACGATGTTATGAGATTGCACAAAGATTAGAAAGAGAATCAGGAGCAAATGAATTAACACAATGTGCAATTGCAATGTATCAAAGACTGCATTGATTTTATTGCTTTGATTTTTTAGTTCTTCTCTTTTTTTAAATGAATTCTGTTAAAAGACAAATTACTCTTTATTACCAGACCCACTTTCACTACTAGCAGTAGTTAAATATATTTAAAAGCACACCTAAAATCATTCTGAAAATCACTTATAATAGTATACATAATACTATATAATAGTTATTTATATAAATAAGTATGGCAATTAAAGGGGGTATATGAAGAAAATCATACCATCAAGTGAAATCTCTAACGAGGTGTTTATATTGGATAAGACTCTAAAAGAAATAAAAGATACTGAAAAAAAAGCAGAAGACATGGTAAATAATGCGCATAAAAAAGCTGAATCTATCCTAGCTGAAGCTAAAGAAAATGCATTAAAAGCCATTGAGCTTAAAAAACATGAATTAACAGCGCACAAAGAAGAATTACTGGCAAAAAAGAAAAAGGAATTAGAGGAAGAAAGAGCTAAAATTCTCAGAGATGCGCAGCAAAACCTACAGCAGACAGAACAAAACGCAAAAAAGCATGAGAAACAGGCAATAGAAGTATTATTAAAAACATTTAAAGCAGAGATAAAGGCATAGATAGTCAGAACAACACAAAAAGGACACAATAAACATGTTAGAAACAGAGCGAATGAGCAAGATCACAATTGCAGTATCAAAGATTAAACAAAAAAGTGTAATTAAAACACTCCATGATCTAAAAGTTCTGCATATTGTCGAGCACAGAAAAACTGAAGAGTTAGATATTGGAACGCCGATAGGAAATTCTGAAAAAATTGCTGAATTGCTGGTGAAAATAACATCTATATTAAGTGATTCAAAAGAAGCGATCAGCAAAGAAGAATTAAATAATATAATCCTAGCTCAAAGCATAATCCAAAATGCGGATTTTTCGCTTGATGAAATAGAAACAAAGGTAAAAGAAGTTGAAACAGTTATAAAAGAAAAAAAAGAGAGTATTAGTAAGATTGATGCATCAGTATCAAAAAAAAAGGAATTGATTCTAAAACTTGATGTTCTAAACTCGTTATATCTTAACTTGGAATCTTATAAGCCTTTTAAGTCAATAATTTGTTTTGTCGGTACAATTAAACATAAAGAGGGTTTAAAAGATAAGCTTGAGAAAGTTACAAGCACTTTCAAACTTCATACATCGCAGAACTGCAAAGATCTGGTTGTTGCGCTGTTCGTGGACAGGAAAAAAGAAAAAGAGGCATTAGATGTATTAAAACAATATAATTTTACTGAACTAGATTTAACGTTTATTGAAGAGATGAAAGGTCTGCCTTTAAGCCATATAACAAAGCTGAATTCTGACATTCAGAAACATATAGCAGAAAAAAATGCAATAATAAAAAAGATTGAAACAATTAAATCAAAAAATATTGAAATCATGTATCAATACAAGAATTTCTTGAGCATTGAAGCAGAGAAGGCAGAAGCGCCATTAAATTTTGGGCAGACAAAAGAAACAGTAATAATAACTGGTTGGGTTCCAAGCAAAAGAGTAGATAAAATAACAGAGAAATTAGAAAGCATAACAAACAACAGAATATTTATAGAACCTATTGCGCCTGATAAACATGAATCTGTTCCGATAAAACTAAAAAACAATCTTATTGTCAAACCATTTGAATTTTTCATGAATCTTTACACCCTGCCAAAATATAAAGAAATTGACCCCAGCTTTTTCATATTCCTTACATTCCCTATTTTCTTCGGATTCATGTTAGGTGATGTAGGATATGGTATTGTAACATTATTATTATTTTTAATTTTGAAAAGATTAATCCCTGCTGCAAAAGACCTATTAAAAGCAATGATGGTATGCAGTTTCTGGTCAATCCTGTTTGGTTTTATATTTGGAGAATATTTTGGGTTTGAATACGTGAAAAGCCATGCTTGGCAGACAATAATTGAAACATTAAAACTGCCTTTGCACAAAGAATTGATTGAAGGGGCTAAAAACGAAATTGTTTACGAGTTCCCTAGATTAATAAATAGAATGCATGGGGAAGTAAATGTTCTCGGCAATGAAATTAATTTAGTATTGGTTATAGGGGCAATTATTGGTTTTTTCCATATCAATTTGTCAATCTTATTGGGGTTCATTAATGAATTGAAAGGCCATGGATTAAAAACAGCAATCCTGGCAAGAGCAAGCTGGTATGTGTTTGAAGCAGGTTTGGCTTTAATTGTATTGAAATCATTAGGAATTATTACTGCTTCAAGCTATACAAATTATATAGGCATTGCATTATTAGTCATCTCCATTGTTATGATTTATTTGGGTGAAGGAGCACAGGGAATTATAGAAATACCTTCAATATTTTCTAACACTTTGTCATACTTAAGATTAGGTGCAGTGGGTTTGGCATCTGTTGGATTGGCTGTTGTTATCAACGAGAAATTAGCAATGCCATTCATGGAAAAAGGCGGCATTTTCATCCTCATTTCAATACTTATACTTATTGTAGGCCATGGAATTAATATAGCATTAGGCATTATTGGACCGTTTCTTCATGCAATAAGGCTGCATTATGTGGAATTTTTTATGAGATTCTACAAAGGCGGCGGCAAGCCATTCAAGCCGTTTGGCGCAAATGCAAATAACGAAGAAGAAAGTGAATAGATAAATAATGAGAATATAAAGGAAAAAAAAGAAATATAATAAAAATAGAAAGATAATAATAGATAAGAAATAATTAAGAAAAAATTTAAAAGAACTGAAAAGAAAAAAAATAATCAAAACAAGAATGGAGGTAAATAAAAATGGCAGAAGCAGGATTGATTGCAATCGGTGCAAGTTTGGCATTTGGATTAAGTGCCATAGCAACAGCAATAGCTGAAAAACAGATTGGTGCAGCAGCTGTTGGTGCAATGGCAGAGAAAGAAGAATTGTTTGGTAAGGGATTGATCCTAACAGTTATCCCAGAAACAATAGTCATCTTTGGGTTAGTTGTGGCTATTTTGATAATAGGCATGGCAGGATAATAATTTCCTGCACGTGCATATTTTGATAGTTAGCTTGGTACAATGAATAATTAAAAGATTATTGCAGATTATAGTGGCGGACTTTAATATTCGTATTAATTTTGTTAAAGTCCGCGAATATAGTCACGGTTACTTACATACGATTATTAATGTCCGTGACTATAAATGAAAACATTTAATTAAATCTACAATAAATAATTCATTAGTTTATTTGAAAGGTGTAAATATGGGATTGGAAGAAGTAAAACAAGATATACTGGAAGAAGCAGAGAAATCAGTGTCTGAAATAATTAACAAGGCATCGAAAGAAGCTGAAGAAATAGCTGTAAACTCAGAAGAGGAAATGCACAATTTGAATGAAAATAGCATGGAAGAGTACAGTAAAGAATTAGTATCTTTGGAAAAAAAAGAATTAGCAGTTGCAAAGCTTGAGGCTAAAAAATATTTATTTGACAAAAAAAAAGAGATAATGAATATAGTGGTAGAAGCAGCAAAAAAAGAAATCCTAAACCTGTCAAAGACAAACAAGGAATCTTTGCTGAAAGCATTGCTATCAAAGGCAGAGAAAGAATTTCCGATTGCATGTGTTTATTGTAGTGAATCTGAGATGCAAATTGTGAAAAAGAATGCTAAAAAATCAGTAAATGTATTGCCTGCAAAAATATCCGGCGGGATAATAGCAGAGAACATGGACAAAACATTAAGGATTGATTACAGCTATGATACTTTGTTCAATGACATTTACGAAAAGCAGCTTCATAAGCTAGCTCAGATATTGTTTTAGTGCTTAATGCATTAATTGAGAATTAAGATATTTTATTTTCAATTAAGCGCCTTAATAAGTGATGAAACCAAAATAGAACTAAAAAATAAATGAAGATATAAAAATGACAGAAAACCTAAAGTTAGCAGATTGTTATCCTTACACATATGTAAGAGTTGCAACAATGAAAGCCAAGCTTTTGAACAGAGATGACTATAACAAACTGCTGAAGATGAGCTTTGCCGAGATCACTAAATTTTTGCAGGATTCTGAGTACAAGAAAGAAATTAATGAGCTTGCAATGGAATTAAGTGGCGCAGATCTTTTAGAAGCAGCGCTCAACAAGAATCTTATATCTTCATTCAATAAATTATTAAGAATCTCACCTGATGAGCTTGATCTTCTAATCAATGCACATTTAAGAAGATATGACTATTATAATATAAAATCAATTTTAAGGGGGAAATTTGCTAACCTTAGCAATGAAGCAATAAAAAAGATGCTGATTCCAATCGGTCTGAACTCAGGAAAATTTTATGAAAAGCTGATTGAAGAAACCTCAATACAAAAGATGCTTGAGAGCTCAAAATTATTAGAGAAGAAACTTATACTTCATCTAGTTAAAGAATTAGAGGACACAAATTCATTATCATTAATTGAAAATTCACTGGACAAAGCATATTTTAATTATGCATTTGAATTCAGCGAAAAGATACCTGAACAAGGTCAATTATTCAAGGTGTTCATACTTAATGAAATTGACATGTTAAATATTAAATTATTGCTGAGGATGAAAAAAGGCGGTGTAACAGAGAAACAATTGAGCCAGCATATATGTATGTTTGGCAGTGAATTGAACAAACGCATCCTTAAACAATTATTAAAGCTTGATTACAAGGACACTATTAAAGAACTGGAAAAAACTTCATTTAAGAAAATTATTAAAAAACATAAAGAAGCATTGTTAAGCGGAGCATCACTGGTTGAATTTGAAAATGACCTTGACAAATATTTGTTAAGCAAATCACTGCTCCTGCTTCATCAAAATCCCCTGTCAATAGATATTATCATAGGTTATATGTTTGCAAAAGAAGTTGAATTAATGAATTTAAAGACAATTGTTAAAAGCAGGCAATTGGGTTTAAAGGAAGATTTTATTTCAAAACAATTGATTGTTACATAATTATTTTTAATGCATAGAACATTAGGGTGCAGGATTAAACTAAAGGCGAAAAACATGTCAGAACAATTTAAGATTATTGCTGTCGGCGGCTCAGAGTTCACTTTAGGGTTTAGATTATCCGGCCTTGAAACATTAGAGGTTTTAGAATCTTCAAATTCAAAAGAGACAATTAGTAAATTAATAGAAAACAAAGAAGCAGGCATAGTGATTGTTGACGAGAAAACAATGGATTCACTGCCAGATCAGTTCAGAGAAGACATTGAGGCAATGGTGAGGCCAGTTGTTGTAACATTATCAACAACATCTGGAGCACAAGAAACATTGAGAAAAAAAATAATGAAATCCATTGGTGTAGATTTATGGAGCAAGTAACAAAAGTAAACTTCCCAATCGCAGCAGAGCTGCGGGGCTTTATTTTGCCAACGCTTCAGATGGGAGGTTTACTCTTAAAAATGGGTCACAGCAGAGCTGTGAGGTTTATACTAAACGTGATTAATTTTCGAACAAATTAATCACGTTTGTATATACAAAAGTGCAAAATAATGTTCGATTATTTTGCACTTTTAGTATATAACCCATTTTTTTTGAATTAAGAAGTAAAGGCAAGCTGAAATTACAAAAATAATAATTACAGATAAAAAATTTAGATAAACACAAGAAAAATACAAAAACAAAATATTAAAGGTGAATAATTATGGCACAAAAGGGAGTTTTATACAGAATCGCTGGACCTGTTGTTATTGCAAAAGGCATATCAGCAAGGATGTATGATGTTGTCCGCGTTGGAAATGAACGATTGATGGGCGAAGTCATCCAAATAAACAACGACAAGATTACTATTCAGGTTTACGAAGATACAACTGGCATCAAACCAGGAGAGCCAGTTGAAAATACAGGAAGGTCATTGTCAGTTGAGCTTGGTCCTGGTATGTTAACAAATATTTATGATGGTATCCAAAGACCATTGCAAGTGCTTGTAGATAAGATGGGTAATTTTATCAAGAGAGGTGTTGACGCAAGAGCTCTTGACACTGAGAAGAAATGGGAGTTTAAGGCAACTGCAAAAGTTGGACAGAAGGTTAAGGGTGGGGATATAGTTGGTGAAATTCAGGAAACTGAAAATCTTGTTCATAAAATAATGATTCCGCCAAACAGTTCTGGAAAAATAACTTCTTTAAGTTCAGGCAAATATAATGTTGATCAAATTATTGGGAAATTAGATGATGGCACAGAATTAAAGCTTAAACAAATCTGGCCAGTAAGAATCCCTAGACCATGCAGAAAAAAACTTGCGCCTACAGTTCCTTTGATAACAGGTCAGAGAGTTTTTGATGTATTATTTCCTTTGGCAAAAGGCGGTGTTGCAGCTATTCCTGGGCCATTTGGAGCCGGAAAAACTGTATCACAGCAGCAGCTTGCAAAATGGTGCGATGCTGAAATTATCGTATACATTGGCTGCGGTGAACGAGGCAATGAGATGACTGAAGTTCTTACAGAATTTCCGCATTTAATAGATCCAAAAACAGGAAAGCCATTAATGGAAAGAACAGTGCTTATTGCTAACACATCTAACATGCCTGTTGCAGCAAGAGAAGCTTCTGTATACACAGGAATCACTATTGCTGAATATTTCAGAGACATGGGATACAATGTTGCTTTGATGGCTGATTCAACATCAAGATGGGCAGAAGCAATGAGAGAAATCTCGTCTAGATTGGAAGAGATGCCGGGTGAAGAAGGTTATCCTGCTTATCTCGCAACAAAATTAGCTGAGTTTTATGAAAGGGCAGGCAGAGTAATTCCATTAGGAACAGACGAGTTAGGCAGTGTCTCAGTTATTGGTGCAGTAAGCCCGCCAGGTGGAGACTTTTCTGAGCCTGTCACGCAAAACACTTTAAGAGTTACCAAAACATTCTGGGCATTGGATGCAAAACTAGCGCAGAGAAGACATTTTCCGTCAATAAACTGGCTGAACAGTTATAGTTTGTACATGGAAACATTAACACCATGGTTCAAAGAAAATGTTCATGGGGAATGGGATATATATGTAAAAAAATTAATGACAACACTGCAGGAAGAAGAAAAATTAATGGAGATTGTGCAATTGGTTGGAAGCGATGCACTGCCTGACAAAGAACAGGTAACTTTAGAAGTTGCTAGATTAATAAGAGAATTTATTCTGCAGCAAAATGCTTATCATGAAGTAGACACTTACTGTGAGCCAAAGAAAAGCTGCGCAATGATATTGTCTGTGCTTAAATTTGGAGAACTTGCAGAGGAATCATTAAAGAAAGGGATAAGGATTAAACAAATTCTGACTGTAGTTTCAAAAAACAAGATTGGAGATGCTAAGTATACAAAAGATTACAAAAAACATCTTGAGCAAGCCAATAAAGCTATGGAAGATGAGTTTGCACAGTTAAAAGAGAGATAATTATGATTAATGCAATAATCACAATTAATAATTTGGTAAAATATGATTTAGTAATGAATAGGGTTTAATAAGATAAAAAATTTGATGTATATTAAAAGCAATTAATTTTCGAACAAATCAAAAAAAATGCCTCAAATTCGCCTACCCACCCACAGCAAGCTGTGGGGTATACGGCGAATTTGTCACTTCGTGACCGACATTTTTAAGATTACAAACTGGGTGTCGCAGCAAGCTGCGGGGTATAATACTTGTAAGTTGGAAAGCAAAGCTTTCTAACTTCTCAGGAATCTCTGATTCCCGAGATATATACTAAATGGAATTAGTTTTCGAACAAACTAATTCCATTTGTATATACAAAAGTCCTTGTTTTTTGTTCGGAAGCTAAGGACTTTTAGTATATAACTTAGTAAAATGTAAAAAATTCAATGGAGGGAATCATAATGAAAGAATACAAAACAATCACAAGAATTGCTGGTCCGTTGGTATTTGTCGAGAAAACAGACCCGATTGGATATGGGGAGCTTGTTAAGATTGCTTTACCAGACGGAAGCATAAAGAATGGCCAAGTTCTGGACACCAGCGACGATATAGTTGTTGTTCAGGTTTTTGAAGGCACAAGCGGTATTGACAGAAATTCAAGAATAAAATTTCTTGGTGAAACAATAAAACTAAGCGTCAGCGAAGATATGCTTGGTAGAATTTTGAGCGGCGCAGGAAAACCATTGGATGGCACAGAAATTATTCCAGAAAAAAGATTAGATATTATTGGCGCAGCAATCAACCCGCAGGCAAGAGACTCGCCAAAAGATTTTATTCAGACGGGAATTTCAACTATTGACGGCACAAACACACTTGTCAGAGGCCAAAAACTGCCGATATTTTCAGGCAGCGGATTACCGCACAATGAAATTGCACTGCAGATTGCAAGACAGGCTAAGGTAATAGGCCAGAAAGAGCATTTCGTCGTTATATTCGCAGCAATGGGAATTACTAACGAAGAAGCTCAAAGTTTCATTAAAGATTTTGAGGAAACAGGAGCGCTTGAAAGAAGCGTTGTATTCCTGAACCTTGCAGACGATCCAGCTGTTGAAAGATTAATTACGCCGAGAATGGCATTGACAGCAGCAGAATATTTTGCTTATGAAAAAGATATGCACGTGCTTGTAATCTTAACAGACATGACCAACTACTGCGAAAGCTTGAGAGAGATTGGAGCAGCTAGAGAAGAAATTCCAGGCAGAAGAGGATATCCTGGCTACATGTACACTGACCTTGCATGCCTTTATGAAAGAGCAGGAATGATTAAAGGTAAAAAAGGAAGCATTACACAAATTCCCATATTAACAATGGTTGGTGACGACATTACTCATCCTATTCCAGACCTTACAGGATATATCACAGAAGGACAGATTGTATTGAGCAGAGAATTGCACAGAAAAGGAATTTATCCGCCTGTTGATGTTCTGCCGTCATTATCACGATTAATGAACTTAGGCATTGGCAAAGGGCGTACACGAGATGATCATAAAACCGCCTCAGATCAATTTTATGCATTTTATGCAGAAGGAAGGGATTTAAGAGGCTTGGTTGCAATTGTCGGCGAAGAAGCACTCAGCGCTAGAGATAAAAGATTATTAAAATTTGCAGCTGAATTTGAAGACAAGTTTGTAAGACAGGGTAAACATGAAGAAAGAACTATCTTTGGTACGTTAAATGTTGGCTGGAAATTGTTAGGGGCAATACCAAAAGACGAGCTTGTCAGAATAAGTCCTGATTTAAGAGATAAATATTATGGCAAGGATATAAAAGAACAGCTTGAAGCAGAAGTTAAGACTGAAAAAGCAGAGAAAAAAGAAGCAAAAGCAGAGAAGATTGGAACAAAAACAGAAAAAGTTGAAACAAAAAAAACTGCTAAGATTACAGCCAAACCAAAAAAGAAAAAGTGAACTCAAGAGAAAAAACCAGAATAAAATACAACAACATAAGGTAACAGCATAATTTAAAATGGCCATTGATATAAAACCAACAAGAAGCGAATTGCAGAAATTAAAACAGCGCATCAAACTAGCTAAATCTGGCTATAATCTTCTCAAAAAGAAGAGAGACGGCTTGATTATAGATTTCTTTGAAGTTCTCAAAGAAGCAAAAACTTTGAGGCAGGACATGATTAACGAGTACATTAATGCATTAAACAAAATCAATGTTGCGAGGGTTCTTGAAACTGATAATAAGCTGAAGTCAATTTCAATGGCTGTAAAGAACAGGCCTGTTGTGGCATTGCAGACAAAGAATATTATGGGTGTTCTTGTCCCAAAGATTGAATCGCAGCATCATGCGCAGCATTTCCTCGACAGGGGGTATGGAACTATTGGCAGTTCTGCAGCAATTGACGATGCTGCTGAAGGTTATGAGAAGGTTGTTGAAAAAGTAATAAAAGCAGCAGAGGTTGAAACTGCGCTGAAGAAATTACTGATAGAGATAGAGAAAACAAAGAGAAGGGTTAATGCCCTTGAATTTTCTGTTATACCTAAACTTGAAAAGCTGAAAGCGTTCATTAGCATGCGTTTGGAAGAAATGGAGCGAGAGAATACTTTCAGAATGAAGAGGATAAAGCAGAAGATGTAAGTTAAGTGTTTTTATTCAGTTCCTGGCATGTCCAACCCGTTCACTATGATAAATTAGTAAGTCGTTTGTCGTAGATCGTTAATCGTAGGTCGTTTGTCGTCAGCTGTTTTTTATGTTTTTCCGTTTACAAGTTAAGAAACAAAACATCAAATGAACCACCCAGCACTAAAGTGCTGGGTATCCTGTAAGCAATTTCTGAAATTTTGCAGTTCTATTTGTACCCGCAATATAATTTTGAATTGCTTCT
>JAGVYH010000040.1 GCA_018303325.1 Candidatus Woesearchaeota archaeon | reverse complement strand
TGCTTTGCCAGAAAACATAACAAATACATCCCAAACCCAAATTACAGACCTAAGGCTTGTTCATGTTGTTCCCAATGAATTCAAAACAGGTGATGTACAATTTAATCTTCAAATTCAAAACAATGGAACAACTGAACTAAAAGATATTGGAGCCTTTATCACAGGTAAAGGGTTTTCAACATATGAAATTGTGCCGATAGATTCGTTAAAACCAAATGAGAAATCATACATATTAGTCATGGGTAATGTTAAAGAAGCCGGAATAATAGAACTTGCGATAAAAATCAGCGATAAAGCGTTAGATAAAGTGTTCAACAGAAATATTACAGTGATAGATACTGCTTCTGTTGAAGACAAAGAAAAATTAGCTGCATTAGAAAAAAAAGAAGTTGAAAAAAAAGCATTGGTTTCGGGGCTGTTAGTGCAATTAAATGATTTAAAAGCTAATTTTACCATGCTTGAGAAAGAGCTGGAAACAAAAAAAGATGAAAATTATGATGTTTCATCTGTTAATTTAGATGATCTAAAAAAATTAGTCAGAGATGCAGAGGCAGCGCTTATAAAAGGCGATTCTGAGCAGGGAGAAGTCAGCTTCACTTTGGCATTAGATGAATATAAGAACCAGAAAATTAAGATTGAAGAAGCTAAAAAGATAAAAAAGAGCTTTACACAAATATTAAGAGAAAATGCTCTGCTTATTTCAACATTTGCAGGCTCATTGATTGCATTATTTACACTGATTGAGATTTTGAAAAAGAAGAAAGAGAGTTTATACCAGAAGATTAAAGAAGTAAGGGTCGACAAAAACACAAGGATTGTTGTTGAAAAGAAGCAAAATGATAAGCAATCTAAGAAAGAAGAAGATAATGACCCACCAAACTTTGATTTGCCAGGTAATGATAATAATTAATGATGACTAACGATTAAAATGAACCCAAAAATCGCCCCAAGGAGCTGGGTATTTCCAACAAATAACCAAATTATGGGCTTAGAACTCCAGATTATAGGATAAAAATAAGTGTTTTTTGGGGTTTTAGGGCAGTTCAATAACGGTTTCTAGGCAAAAACAGGGTTGAACTGAAAAAATTTATAAATAAGACCTTATTTTAAGATATAAATTAGTAAAATTAGATTGAGTATACAGCAGAAATGAGGTATATTTGATTTAAAACTGAATAACACGAAGAAAACATCACTTGTTTTCTATGGGGTTATTTAAGAACGGAGGAATAAACATGAGAGACGGCAACAGCAGGGGTGGCTTCAGAAGTTTTGGGCCACGAGAAATGCATAAAGCAACTTGCTCTGAGTGCGGCAATGAATGCGAAGTACCATTCAAGCCAACAGAGGGTAAGCCAGTTTTTTGCAAAGAATGCTATATGAAAAAGAAAAGATTCTAATCCTATCTTTACGTATAGACCATTACCTTTGAAAAACAAGGTCAACTTAATTTTTCTTTTTTATTTACTTTTTTTGAATTCTGTATGATTTTTATATACTAAAAGTGATTAATGTTCATACAAATTAATCGATAACATTATTTTGTATTTTTAGTATAAATACTTTAAAGTATCGTTTAATATTATTAGTTTTTATAATCTAAATCTTTAAATAACATTGCTATTAAACTCGCCGTATGAGAAGGAATTATAAAGATGACATTGTTTCAAGGCTTGAGTCTATAGTAAAAAGAAGAAAAAGAACAGAAATAAAGGATTTAGGCAGCATAGCTTATGATGATTCTGTTTACCCACTTAAAGCAGTTATTGTAAACAGCCAACAACAAGATGCGATGAATATATTTCTTTCTGGGGGTGTTCATGGTGATGAACCTGCAGGAGTTTATGCATTGTTGAATTTTCTTAAGACAGAAATTAGAAATTACAGAGATTTCAACTTTGTTATTGTTCCTTGTATAAACCCAATAGGTTATGAAATGGACAGAAGAACTAATGGGGCATTCATTGACATAAATCGAGATTTTAGAAACGCGCCTGTTGCAATGGAAGTGCTTTATCTTAAAAGATTCTTAAAGAAATGCAAAAGAAATTATGTATTTGCTATGGATATGCATGAAAATGATGTTAATGAATTAACAGAAGGATATAGATTGAGAGAAAATCCAAGAGAATTTTATCTTTATGAGGTTTCTCCTACTAAAGATACAAGCATTGGTAATAACATAATTGAAGCGCTTAAAGACCAAGGAGTGCAAGTGACAAGACGCAGAAAGATTTATAATGAAAAATGCAGTGGCGGTCTTATTTGGTCAAGAGGAAGAAAAGATAGAAATTATTCAGATAAACACACATTAGAAGGTTATATTCAGGAATATGCAACATACGCATTCACAACAGAAACACCAACCTGCTGGTCAATTAAGAAACGTATAGATACACAATTGAAGGTATTAAAAGCAGCATTAAATGAAGCAAGGACAATTAGGACAATTGAAGAACAGGAAAAAGAAAGTGAAGAATCGAAAGGTTATTGTAAAGTTTATAATAAATAGAGATTATTAAAGAAGATATGTGTCTTAATATGTGTGTATTAATAATGTATAAAATTAACAGTGCATTTTGACATTTTTTCATAGAATTCTATTTCTGGTTTCTTTGTTCTTGTTTCAAAGATAACCTGATGCATGCCTTCCCAAAACAAAAACCAGCCAGCTGGCTCTGACAGAATAATAATAAATGAGATTAAAAATGTTTTTGCATCATATTTAAATAACAAAAAAGTGGTTATGAACATAATAATTATGCCAATTATTAAAAATGAAATTCCTGTTTTAATAATATTATGCTTTTCTCGAGAAGCAATGATATGATGCCTTTTAAAATGCTCTTTTAATCGTTTTTTTATTAATAGTTCATGAACTTTATTCTTCAAATGCGATGGAATCAGAAAATTCAGCTCAAATGTGCCTGAAACCTTGTCTTTGCTGGCTTTTCTAGCTTCTAAAAGGAAATCATCTGACAAAGCACGCTGAGAGTATGGCCTAGGATCAAAGTCAGAGAAAATATCATCATAGGTATCTATAATTAAACTAATTTCAGACAGCTGCAAAAGCTTTTTCTTATGCATTTCTTCATTTTCTCTTGTATCCTTTTTTCGCCCAGATTTTAGTTTATCCATAAAATAATTTCCTGAATTAATCAATATATATAGTTTTCTAAAAAGTGTTTTTGTTTAGCTGAGTAATATCTTTTTTTCGCTCACAACAAGTTAGGCTCTCAATCCGTTTGTGGGACGCAGTCCCCCGTCTCATGAAAGTTTTTTTAAGAAAGGTTACTAAACTAACTGAAAAAATAAATCATCATGAGACGTGTGGCTTCGCCCAGGAACTAAACAAACAAGAAACAAACTAATGAAAAGAAATAAAAAATAAAAAACAGTACAAGAAACTAAAATTCTACTTTAACATCTTTCTTGCCTTCTTCTGTTGCTTTAAACATCTGCTCTTCTGTATAAGCAAGCATTCTCGCTACAACCAAATCAGGGAAAGACTGAATTCTAATGTTATAATTATTAACACTGTCATTATAGAATTCTCTTCTGTCTGCAAGCTCGTTTTCTATCCCGCTTATTCTTGTTTGAAGCTGCATGAAATTTTCATTTGCTTTTAAATTAGGATAGTTCTCAGACACTGCGAACAAAGTCTTTAAAGTGCCACTGATCATATTATCTGCTGCTGCTTTCTCTGGCATTGTTTTAGCATTCAAAAATGCTGTCCTTGCCTTTGTAAGCTCTGTTAATGTCTTGCTCTCGTGCTTCATGTAACCTTTTACAGAAGCAATTAATTTAGGCAGCTCATCTGCTCTTTGTGTAAGCAGTACATCAATGTTAGCCCATGATTTCTTTATATCATTTTTCAGTCTTATAAGACCATTAAATATGGAAATAACATATGATACAATTCCTATACCAAACAGACCTAATACAACCAAAACAATTATCCAAATTCCTATTGCCATTTTATTTACCTCCAATTGTTTTAAGGTATGAAGGTAAGATAGTTTGATGGTAAGAAGGTACGACGAAAAGAGTCGTTTCCATCAAACCTTCATACCATCTTACCTTCAAACCAATATTTATCATTATAATAATTTCAAGTTTATAAGTATTATTACGATTTTGAATGATTGTAAGTCTATAATTGTCTTAAGTTTATATGTATTATTGTTATTTAATAATTATTGGTTTATAATAATTTTAAGTCTATTAGTATTATTATTAAGGAGCCTATAGTTAACACAGCACCACCAAATATTCCACCGAATGCCTTCCAGGTTAATGATCTTAATATTCCCTTTTCATCTTTATCTGATATCATATAAATCTCTTTATTCTTGCCTTTTTGTATCATTATATCCTCTGCATTTTTTATTGAATTGCCGTCTTTAACAAAAGGATTGTCATCAGCAGTGCCAAGAATGTATAACTTGTCTTTAGGTGCAATAAAATATTCATGGTATTTCATCTGTTTGTTTAAACCTAGGAAACTTTCAAAATTCATGTTATTTACTTTAAGGAATTGTTTGATTGCTAACGGCGGATCTTTGCCAAATCCAGAGCTGAATGCATAATCCTGCGAAACATTAACATCTGCTTCTGTTGGATCAACTAATACTTTGTCAGTATTATCTTTGAGATAAAACCTCATTCCTGCTTCGCCAGTTTTTACAGTTACCCAAGAGCTATGTTTCCCTGTACGCCGATGTTCTTGAATAGAAAATTTGTAATAAACACATTCTTTATTGGAGAAAGGACTTTTAAGCACACCTTTCCAAGGAACAACTTCTCCATAAACCTCAACAAGACCCATTGCAATAGACCTTATTTTTGAAGTGGGAATATTTTCTATCAAACGCTTTTTTTTAAGCCAAAAAAAACCTTTGATAAAGAGAAAAATTCCTCCTCCAAAGCCGGCAATTAAATAAACAGGATGGATTGGTATCATTTTTTTGTTTGTTTATAATATTTATATTATAATAAAATAGCAAAGTAATTAGGAACTAATAAGATTGCTGGGTGCTAGTTACGATGAATTATCGCCACCAGCATCTAGCACCCAGAACCTAGCACCTCCGTTAATATATACTAAACGTGATTAATTTTCGTACAAATTAATCACGTTTGTATATACAAAAGTGCAAAATAATGTTCGATTATTTTGCACTTTTAGTATATCTTCGCCCACTCTCTTTTTACTCTTTTCTTCCAGTCTCCTTTATGGTAAACATAGCTTATCATTAAAGGCAATACAGAGCCTGCTTCTGCAAATACCATCTGCTCATAAACAGTGTCAACCTTTCCCCATGAAGATGCTTCTTTCAGGGTTGAGCTTGAGCATGCGCCATCTCTTACATCTGCCACAGTTATTTGGACAGCATACTTGTGCATAGGGGCATCAATACCAAGCACCTCAGCGCAAACTACTGTGTCCTGTGCAAAATTCTTTGGCACACCGCCGCCAATCATAAACACGCCTGACTGCTTTGCTTTTATTTTTATTTGTGTAAGCTCTCTGAAATCTTTGACAGAATCAATTGAAAGATGCTTGTCTGGATGTTCAGTCTGGTGCAACACTAATCCAAAACCAGCGCTTGAATCTGAGAAAGCTGGACAAAATATTGGCACGTTATGCTCATAAGCAGCCTGCACAAGTGAATCTTTTTTCTTTGAATGTTTCACTAAGTATTTACCCATTTCTTTTATGAATTCTCGTGAGGAATGTGGTTTCGGCTCGAGTAATTCAGCGATTTCTTTGATTGCCTTGTCACATGCCTGCAACTGCTCTTCATCAATGTAAGTATCATAAATTCTATCAATGTAAAGCTCTCTTAACTGTTTGTCATCGACAAACTGGCTTCCTTTGTAATGTTTAAATCCTAATGCTTCAAAAAAATCCATGTCTACAATAGATGCGCCGGTTGCAACAATTGCATCAACCATGTTATGCTTAACCATGTCAACATATACTTGCATACAGCCAGCTGCACTGGTGCTTCCTGCCAAAGTTAATATAATTGTGCAGTCTTTGTCACTGACCATCATGTTTAAAATATCAGTTGCTCTTGCAATCTCTCGGGAAGTGAAAGACATCTCTCTAAAAGAATTGATTATCGGCGTTGAATCAAATGATTTAATGTCTATATGTTTGATAGTTTCTTTCATAAGATCTTTTTTTTGCAGTTTTTCCATTTTTTTCACCTTTAATATTCAGTTGTCAGTGGTTAGGTTTCAGAGGGAACTAGCTGTTATTCGGTTTTCGTCATTAGTTTTTCGTATGAAGACCGAAAAACAAAAACCAAATAACCTGTTTCTGACAACTGAAACCTGACAACTATTATTTAAACTTATAACTCAGCATTGAATATACGAGCTTTGTAGCGAGGAAATCAGGCCCTTTATTTTGTTTATTTGGCGCCAGTTCAACAACATCAAACCCAACAACCTCTCTGTTTTCAAAAATTTTCTTCATTAATGCTAAAACATCATACCACCAAAGGCCGCCTGGCTCAGGTGTTCCTGTCGACGGCATAATTGAAGGGTCAAATACATCTAAATCAATAGTAATGTAAACCTTTTTTCCTAACTTTGATACAACCTGCTCAATCCAGTCATTGGCTGTCTCTTTGTTAGCATGAATATCTTTTGCAAAAAAAACATTTTCTTTTTTTAAGTATTTCTTTTCAGAAACATCCATGCTTCTTATACCAACCTGAACAATAGGGCACATTTCCTGCACTCTTGCCATGACACAAGCATGATTGAATTTTGAATCCTGATACTCTTGTCTCATATCTGAATGTGCATCTAATTGTAAAACAGAAAATTCATTGGTGTTGGCATCTTTGGCATTGGCATCTTTTTTTCCATTACTTTTAAAGTGTTCAGCATACGCTTTTGCACAGCCAATGGTTACAGAATGTTCCCCACCTAACAAAACCACAAACTTATTGTTATTTAAGTGTTCTTTAACACGGGCATAAACTGCATCAGCCATTTTTTCAGGAGATGAAGCTTCTTTGACAGGCGTGTCTGTAAATATTCCTTTTTTATAAACTTCTGAATCTGTTTCTATATCATAAAGTTCCATGTTAGCAGAAGCTTCTATTATTGCATCTGGCCCTTTGTCAGCACCTTTACCCCATGTACTTGTTCCGTCATAAGGCACAGGTAATATAACTATAGGAGATTCCTTGCCATAATATCCTTTTGGCAAATCGCCAAAATTCAATAAATTTGTTATTTTTGTAGGCATTTTAGGCTGTATTTTTTTGTTGTTTTTATATTTTAAGTTTTTGGAAGCGAAAAATGAATGATTATTTAAATGGAATAAGGGGTAGCGACCCCTTATAATCCCCTTTCGCCTTCGCTACTCTGCGACTCTTTCAGAGTACGCAGTATCTTGCTCGGCGACGAATAT
>JAGVYH010000044.1 GCA_018303325.1 Candidatus Woesearchaeota archaeon | reverse complement strand
AACGTATCGCTTACATCCCCTACCTGAAGGTAGGCCGCAAGTGCACGTTATTATATTAATTATTGGCACTTGCTGGATTTACGCTTAGAATATTAATATATTACTGCCTAAAACCTGTTTTGCTCTTTCTTTTGATAAACATACAATTCCTGCTTTTTCAATCTCTCTGTCTGAAACACTGCTCCAATACAACAATAAATCAATTAAGCGTTTATTAAAATGTGAAACTACGCCAGCATCCATTTCAAATGCTCCGCAGTGATAAGATGATGTTGCAAGCAGAATCCCTCCTGATTTTACTTTTGATATTGGCACTTTGAGTCTTTCTTCTAACCCAATTTTGTGCGGGTCATCACTTAAGGTAAAAGTGTCAACAGTTAAAGAAATACCTTCACTAAATACGCTCCCAAAGAAGAAAACCATATCATATTCCTGCTCTCTTAGTACACTCTCGTCATGATTAATTAGCGCTATGTCTCCCAGATATAATTTAACTTTATTAACTTCGCCAGCCATATGCGGAATGTAAACTTTGTTTCCTATTTGCTCGCATTGTTTTAGATAATTATCTATTCTCTCTCTTTCGCTGCTGTATAGTCTGCTAAAAGCGCCGCAAACCGTCGCATCTAACGCAGATGGCATTGCGCCTAAAACAGCTAATGCCTGTGATTTCTGAAGATGATGCCCGACGCCGACTTCCAGCGAAGTAAAATTGCTACTTCTCTCGCTTTCATTTAGAGCACTTTTTGGATCTCCTGTGCTCATATTTCCTGTGTTATTTCCTGTGTTTATTCCTAATATTGGCAGAAATTTTCTCCAGAATCGTTCCATATTATGAACTCTTCTAAAATAATCTGGTCTAGAAGTATAGGTCACATTAAAAGGGCTTCCTGAATTTTCATCAGTGATTTCTAATTTGATGGTATCTATAAATTTCTTCATAAAAAACCAAAAAGAGTACATATATTTAAATCTTTTGGTTTTGTTACTACAGATAGGTACTAAATAAACTTTTCAGCACAAACAATTAAATTTATAAATAACCCCTATTTTCATGAGTGTAATAACTCAAATCCCGAAGACTATCGTTAAATAAGAGTTAGATTATCACGATAGTGGGGCAATGGGGTGCTGTAAATGGAAAAGGAAAACATAAAAAAAGTATTAGAAGAATTGAAAAAGAATTCTAAAAAACGCAAATTTAAACAAAGTTATGACCTAATTATTAATCTGCAGGGTTTGGATTTAAAGAAACCTGATCAGCACGTAGATTTCTATGCTAATCTGCATTATGGCAAAGGCAAGAAGCTGAAAATCTGCGCATTTGTCGGTCCTGAAATGAGTGAAGAGGCAAAAAAGGTTTGCGATTTAACAATTAATGTTGATGAATTCAATAATTTAACCAAACAAGCAATAAAGAAGATAGCAGGCGAACATGATTATTTTATTGCTCAGGCAAACATAATGGGAAAAGTTGCAGCAGCATTTGGTAAGGTTCTCGGTCCGAGAGGAAAGATGCCAAACCCAAAGGCAGGCTGTGTATTCCTTCCAAAAGCTCAGCTTCAGCCATTGTATGATAAACTGCAAAAAACAATAAGAGTTTCAGCAAAGACAGCATTAATGATACAATGTGCAATTGGAAAAGATGATATGAAGGATGAAGAAATAATTGATAATGTAATGACTATCTACAATCAGCTTCTCAATTCATTGCCAAATCACGATAATAATATTAAATCTGTTTCCTTAAAGCTTACAATGGGTAAGCCATTGAAGGTGGCATAAAATGACAGTGACAAATTCTACTAAAACAGCGACTAAAAAAACGTATGAAACAGCAAAAGTTCCACCAAAAAAAGATGCAGCAGTAAAGAAATTTGTTAAATTATTCAAAACATATCCAATAGTTGCAGCTTTGAATATGGAAAATCTACCAGCAAGACAATTGCAGATAATGAGAGCATCATTGAGAGACAGCTGTGAAATGTTCATGGCAAAAAGAAGAGTTATGAAAATTGCTTTTGAACAAATAAAAAATGATGTAAAAGGTATTGAACTGCTTGTACCGCATTTAAAGGGAATGCCAGCTTTACTTTTCACATCTCAAAATCCATTTAAATTATACAAAACACTGGAAAAAAGCAAATCATCTGCTCCTGCAAAAGCAGGCCAAACAGCGCCAAAAGATATTGTGGTAAAAGCAGGTACAACAAACTTTGCTCCTGGTCCGATAATAGGAGAGCTTGGTCAGATTGGCGTCAAGGCAGGTATTGAAAATGGAAAGGTTTCGATTAAACAAGATTCTGTTGTTGTTAAAGAAGGCGGAGTAATTAACGACAAGGTAGCTGCATTATTAACAAGATTAGGAATAGAACCAATGGAAATTGGACTGACATTAACTGCATTATATGAAAAAGGAATGATTTATACCAAAGACGTACTTGCAGTAGATGAGAAAGAATATGTTCAAAAAATTACAGATGCAAGCACATCAAGCTTTAACTTAGCTATTGAGATTGCTTATCCATGTAAGGATACAATTGAATTGTTAGTGCAGAAAACATTCAATGATTCAAAAGCAGTTGCTTTGGAAGCAAACATCATGGCAGATGCCATCGTCGGTGATTTGCTGGCTAAAGCAGAAAGAGAGGCTATGAGTGTTAAAGCTGAAGCTAAACAGTAAGTAAATAGGGAAAAATAATAATTAGGTTAAAAGAGTAGTAAACAATTAGAAAAGAAGTATTTGTTTAGCTGGTTAATGTTTTTTGACCGCTCACAATCCGTACTTGGGACGCAGTCCACCGTCTCATGATTTTAGTTTAGAACTTTTTAAAGGAGTTTATTAGAAAAATAAATAGTGTAAACCTAAACTAAAAATCATCATGAGACGGGTGGCTTCGCCCAGGAACTAAACAATTAGAAAAGAATAAAAACAAAAAACGATAAAATGATTATACAGGAGGGAATTTAAAATGGAATACATATACGCCGCAATGTTGTTACACAAATTAGGACACAAAGTAGAAGAGCATGCTGTTAAAAAAATCTTAGAGGCAGCAGGCGCTAAAGTTGACGATGCCCGCGTTAAGGCATTAGTTGCAGCTCTTGAAGGAGTTAATATTGACGAAGCAGTCAAAAAAGCAGCAGTTGCACCAGTCGCAGCAGCAGCTCCAACTCATGAAGGAAAGAGCGAAGGCAAGAAGGAAGAAAAGAAAGAAGAGAAAAAGAATGATGAGCAGGCAGCAGCTGGCTTAGGCGCATTGTTTGGATAAGCTTTTTATTTTTATTAGCTTTTGTTTTTTAACTTTTATATTACATTTTAAAATTACTTGAGCAAACAATTGGAACAATTTGTAAAAAGCAAGCAGTTAAAATGATTCAACATTTTCATACAGCATTTCTAATTGCTTTTTAACAAAACAACGATGTGAAAAAGGATGTTATCAATAGAAGAAAAAAATGTATTATTAAAAAAGCTGAATGAGAAAAAAGAGATAGTTCGGCAACTTCGTTCTAAGCTAAATGAAATCCACGAGCAAAAAGAACAGTGGTTTAAGGAGAAAGACAAAATTTCTGACGAGATTAAAAAGAATATCGGCCAAGTAAAGGATTCTAAAACAAAAAGAGACACACTTTCTACAACTGTAAAGAAGAACAAGGAAACGAGAGATGAGATTAATAATCAAATAAAACAGAAGATAGACGAACTCAAAGCCCTTGAAAAGGAAAAAACAGATATTGTTGCCAAGTATCATATTCAGGAAGATCCTATGCAGATAAAGAAGATGGTCGAGCGTTTAGAGTTTACACTTGAAACAAATGTCATGAGCTTTGACAAAGAAAAAAAACTGATGGACCAGATTAAAGCTTTGAAAAAGAAATACAAAGAGGCTGATAAGGTAAGCACAGTCTGGAAAAAGATTCATTCACTTTCTAAAGAAATAGAAAAATTAAAGCAGGAATCAAATTTATTTCACAGACAAGTGCAGGTTCAGGCAACACAGAGTCAGGAGAAGCATGAAACATTAATTGAGTCATCTAAAATTATAAAAGACCTGAAGAAAACTGAACTTGAAGCTTATGACAAATTTATGGTATTGAAAACTCAGTTCACTGAAGTTAATGCCAAGCTTAAGGAAGAATTGAAAGAGCTTAATTCTATCTATGAAAAGCTGGATATGAATAAAGAAGAGCTTAGGGGCATGAAAAAAGAAAGGCAGAAGAAAACTTTGGACGAGAAGAGAAAAGAAGTTGGTGAAAAACTAAAACTTGGAAAAAAGCTTACAACAGAAGATATTCTTGCGTTCCAGAGTATTGACGACGATGGCAGCGACGATGATATTGAAGCAGATACAGAAGAGGCAGATGCAGAAGAGGAAAAAAAAGAAGATACAGAAAAAAGGAAAGAGGTTAAAGAAAAAAAGCAAGAAATTACAGAAGAAAAAGAAGCTGAAGAAGTAGAGGAAGAAGCAAAAGAAGAAAATACTGATAAAAAAGAAGATAACACAGAAAAAGAGGTAACAAATTAAATTATGATAAAAGCAGTTATTTTTGATTTGGACGGAGTTTATTTTTCTGATTCTGCGACTAATAAGTTTATTGATGCAATTTCTTTAAAATTTAAAGTTGATGCTGAAGATATTAAAAAAATATTTCCTAAAAGCGACATCATGTATGAATACAGAAAGGGTAATATTTCAGGAGAGAAATTTTGGCAGGATACTATTGAAACATGGACATCAAACCAAAAACAGATTAAAAATAATCACGCAAAAGACAATCAAAAAAAGAGGGTCTTAAAAGAAATATTTGACATATTAAAAAAAGTTTATACTATAAATGAATCTGTTAAAAATGCGGTTATGAAATTAAGAAAAAAAGGGATATTGACTATTGCATGTTCTAATAATTTTAAGGAAAGAGTTGATGCTCTCGAGGAGAAATTTAGGTTTCTGAAAGAGTTTGATTTTTGTTTCATGTCGTATGAGCATCATATGCTCAAGCCGGAATTATTTGAAAAGGTTTTTGAGCATATTAATCTGAATAATCGGGGTAATGAACGCAGCGAATGTGATTCTAAGAACAGAATAGCCAAAAATGAAATATTAATTATAGATGATGTTAAACGGATTACCGACGCTGCCAAACAAATGGGTTTTAAGATAATATTATGTGAAGATGCTGATAAGATTGATGAGTATATAAGAGATGCGGGAATAAGTTTAGATTAGTTTGTTATTAGATTATTACAATTACAAATAGAACTATTTTTCTATGATTAAACTAGTTTACTGCAACTAAATTATTCTGCTATACACCATTACTTTATTAAAAAATGGATCGCTTAAAGCAAATTGATTCTGATGACCGCTTAAAGAGGCGCGCACAGTCATGGAACCAGTGAATTTAGGCAAATGCATTCCATAAGCAAGCTTAAATCGTTCTGGCTGTATGCATTGGGTGCATTGATAATTTTTAACTAATGATTCTGAATGTTCATTGGATTCATGAGCATTAGGTTCTGAATCTCTTTGATATTCTGGAAAAAAGGTGCATAACAATGGTCTTTCAGAGCCTTTTAATTCGACAATAGCAACTAAAAAATCATCACCAAAAGAAAATTTGGTTATTGGTGTAATTGAGCTGTAAGGATGTTCAGGATTAATATATTCACCAAGCATTTCCTTTGGGCCATCTGAAGTATAAAGGCTTAAGCCTGTGCTTCTTGGAAGATACAGTCCTGCTTTAAATACGCCTAATCTTAATGTTATGTCGTCAAGACTTCTGCTGATTTGATGAATGGGATATTCACCATTATAAACTAATCTTTCTCCTTCTTCAGTTATTTGAAAAATGAACTGTGTTAATCCCTGAGAAACACTTGCCAAAACATTGCCTTCTTTTAACACAACATTATGAAATAATAATTCACGCGACGATACTCTCGCACTCTTAGCTAAGACTCTTCTTAATGAGATTAATGAAGTTAAATCACTTCCTTCTCTAAGCTTAGCGTTTAAATCATGCCTTTGTATATCATATCCTGTTGTTAAAAATAATATATCCTTCTCAACAGCTATGCTTGGTTGGGCTTCGATTTCAAGTGAGACCTCATTCTTACATAATACTCCAAGAGTTTCATAATCAAATTCAGGCTTCCATTCTTTTGTGATGGCTAATCCTTCAATTTGATAAAGTTTGCCAGAAGAATCAAGAACATATAATCTTCCTTTTGAATCATGTGTTAATGCAACAGGAGATGCTTCAATATCAATAATTCCTTCTAAATTAAATGGATTTTCTTTTCCTTGGTTTAGTTTATCTGCATAACTTTTTTGTTGTTTATGATCTTCCCTTAATCTAACCGCTATATTATCAAATGAATTTACCCAACCTGCATACCCCCTCTCAAGATCTGAGCATAATAATTCAAGTATCCATGCAGATGCATTACCAATGCTTTCAATTTCAAAATCAAACATATTTTTACGAATCCATTCTGGTGTAATGCCTTTCTCTGTTATTAGTTTTAGAATTCCTGTGCTGAAATTATCTTTAAAGCCAGTTATTTCAATTGGGGCAAAAGAAGTGTTATGGCTTAATAGAGTATAAACCGCGACTTCACACAATGTTTTTCCAGTTAGGCTTCTAAACACATTTTCATCAAAAAGAAAAATATGTATTCCTTCTTTAGTTTCATAATCATCAACTAATTTGAAATATTTAGATAACACTTCAAATGTATCTCTTTGTGTAAAACTAAACCCAGTTCCATACGGCCATTCTGTCATTTAAAGGGGGAATGAACTTCATTTTATAAAGCATTTTATTTTTCTAAAAAATTAGTAATTGTTTAGTTCCTGGCATGTCCAACACGTTCACTAAGATAAATTAGTGAGTCGTAGGTCGTAAGTCGTTCGTCGTCAGCTGTTTTTTGCGTTTTTCCGTTTACGACTTACAACAAACAGTTTAATTAGTGAAACGGGTGGACTGCGCCACACAAACAGGTTCTGAGCAAATAATAACTCATGAGCAAAAAAAACTAAGAAACAATAAACCAGCTAAACAAATATAATTGATTTAATTTAAAGTGAATATAACAAAAAGTAAGAAAATCAAAGATTAATAAGAAAAAGCAGAAATATCAAATTCACTTTTTTTCCATATAACCGCATTTTCCGCAGGTGCTTCTGTTCTTATGGTTAGCCATGAATGTGCCTTGACCGCATTTTGGGCAGGACTTGGTTGATCTCTCAAGTTTACCGCCAGTTACTTTATACATCTTTGAAACATAAGGAATGTTTGTTGCCTTTGGTTTCTTACTTTTTTCAGCCATGATTGTTACCTCGCGAAATTTAATTTTTTTCTTAAACTATTCTTTGTTTTTTTATTTAATCAAGTTTATTTATTTTTCTTATTCAATTTACTTATATTTTGTTATTATACTTTTATTTCTTTTCTTCTGCTTTTGGAGCTGCTTTTACTTTCTTCTCCATTTTGATTCCTTTATTTTTACAAACTAACCTTTCTCCTTCTAGCTTTTCCATTAAGGTTTGGTCTTTGTAAACATGAGCAATTATTTTTGATTCTCTTTTTCCGTATTTTGTGTAAACATGCCTGATAATTACTAAATTCTCGTCAGCCTTAAGCTTTGATGCAACTTCTTTTCTCAACTTAATTATTGAAGGTGTTTCTTTGTCATAACGAGCAATTATATTAACTCTTGTCCTTGCCAGTAAAGGCGTTTCTTTTTGTTTTTGTATTTCTAGTTCCATTTTTTCACCATATTATTGTTAATGTATACTAAAAGCACAAAATAATCGAACATTATTTTGTGCTTTTGTATATACAAAAGCAATTAATTTGTTCGAAAATTAATTGCTTTTAGTATATTCTTGTTAAAATTTGTTGATTTATTTATTTATTTTTTTAAAGGTTAATATTATCTTACTTTGATTGCATATTCGCCTTTGGCAGTAACACCTATTTGTTTTGCGACAAGTGACTTGTTAACATCTCCAATAAATAATCTTCCCTGCCAGTTTGTTGAAAATGCATCGCCTTTGCATAAAGGGCATTCTGTTCCGTCTACAAATATTTTACATCTTTTGCATACTTTTCTTGCCATTTTATTGTGACCTCGTAATTTTATCTTTTATTTGACACTATAATTAATTTTATTTTTTATAATTACAAATTAGCGGATAGGGTATTATTTCTCTTTTGCCCCTTTCTTTTTAGGTGTTTCTTTTGTTTCTTTTCCTTCTTTTCCGTCTTTCCCTTCTTTCCCAGAATGTTTCTTGTCTTCTACATCAATCCAATCTAATTTTCCCAATCCAAACTGCCTCATTGTAAGCCCTAGTTTTGGGTTTGTTGGCTCTTTATAGCTTATAGCAATTATTCTTGCCCTACATAAATCTCCAATTTTCAATGACTTTTTTGAATCCTTTCCTGCTAACACTTTGTCTTTTGAAAAACTGACAAAATCATCCATTGTTTGTGAGATGTGAATCATTCCATCCAAAGGGCCTATTGACATAAAAGCTCCGAAATCTGCAATATCTTTGATCCTGCCAAGAACAACTTCCTGTAAATCAGGTTTGAATGTTAACAGGTTGAATGTTGTTTTGTAATAAATTGCGCCGTCTCCGGGTATGATTATTCCCTGTTCCATATTATCAATATCAGATACATCAATCACAATTCCAACTTCTTTTGAGATGTAACCATCATACTTTTCCCTTATTTGTTTTTGTACTGCCTTCTCTTTATTATCTGCAAATGATGCTGGAGGCACTCTTATATGATCCTCAATCTTTAATTTGTAATACATCCTGCCTTCCTCCTATATTTTTTAATCAAATACGATTTAAGTTTTAATAATTTTTAATTAATAATCTTTTAGTTTTAATAAGTGTACGTTCTTTTTAATCTTTGTTTAGGTAATTTTTAGTTAGTAATCTTTAATTAGGTGTACGTTCAACTAATTCCAAGTGGCTTTTTTGTCTTAAAATCATCACTCTTTTTAAATGTTTTTTTAATTCCACATCTGTGGTGGCTATGATATACCCCTCATGAGCATCATTTGCCATATCTTTTATAATATCATCAACGTACATATTAGCATACTTTTCAGCTAATTCTTTATTAGTTTTCGTTGGGATTATATTAAGTTTTCCCTCTTTTTCAAGCTTGCTTACCAAAGCCAATGCAATATTAACCGCTGTTTTGGTCTTTGTACGCTCATTTTTAGCTTTTTCAGGCAAGCTTTTGAGCTCATCAATGCTTTTATCGATGATATACAGTTTATAATTAAAATTACATATTCTTTCAATCTCTTCAAAGATATCAACACCAAAATTGCCTGGAATCATCAAAAAGTTGGTATCTAACAATATTTTCTTATATGTAGGCATTTAAAAATAAAGGATTTTGGTGTATTTATAAAGTTTTTTATCAGGTTGATTAATTTTAGTTACTACTTACAAGTTTATAAAAAGATAAGATTTATATATTAGCTATATCAACATGTGTATACATGGCAGAACAAGGCTTAACAAGGCAGGAAAAACTAGGAGATATTACTTTTGGTATTCCAGGGGATATTCATCCACTTAATAGTCCTTATGGATTCTACACTTTTTTGGGTGTCAAACCTACTTCTACAAGAGAAGAAATAAAAGCAGCGTATAAAAGTTTAGCATTAAAGTTTCATCCTGACAGAAACAGAGATGAACCTGAAGCTAAAAGAAAAGAAGCAGAAGAAAAATTCAAGCGATTAGAGGATGTTATTGATATTCTTCTTGATGATGGCGGTGAGCTAGGAGAAGAGCACAGCCAAAGAAGACAATATGACAGAGTTTCTTCTTTAGAATCTTATTTTGATGGGTTTATTCAGCAGGGAGACAACAGAACAAAAAAGCTTGCTGAAATTATGTTAATTAGAATGCAGGTTGAAAGAAAACAGGCAAAAGCAGAGCATAAGTTTAAGGCAGAGCATCCAAAAGAGCATGAACAGATGTCTAAATTAAAAAGAGCTTATTTAGAAACAGATGACAAAGAAGAAGAACAGAGGATAAAAAAAGAACTAAGAGATCTTTCTGCAAAAGCAGCTGGGTTAACACCTGAAGCTATAAAAGAGATTGATGAGGCAATGAAAAAAGCAGCTGAGCAGCATCATGCTGAGCAAAGGCAGTTCGCCCAATCTTTTCAACGGAATCCAAGAAAGTATTTTACAAATGTATTAGATATATTTTATCTTGGAAGAGGAGAAACTCCTTTAAGTGATTTGAATAAGTGGGATGTAACTTTTAATACAGAAGGTAGGTTTCAATTAGGTCTTGGAATGCATGAGGAAAAAGGAGATGTTCTTGAATTAATGTTAGTTGGGGAAAATCATATTCACGGCTTTTCCCAAGTGCATTTTAAGTCAGAGAAAGCAGAGGTAAAAATAACTGATCCGCATTTACAAGGGATTGTTCATATTGTTGAGGGTGAAGTAAGTATTGATTATGAAGATTGCTCTTATGGAAAAGTTATACGAGCAAGAGCGTCAAATGTTCAGATGCAATATGGATTTGCAAAACATGGTGAATTATATGTTCCAGAAAGATTCGCCAAAGGAGAATGGTGGAAGAAAACTCCAAGCTTAGATGTTGCGGTTCAGGATGGAAATGTTACCTTACATTTCGAAAGGCAGGAAATAGGAAGAAGACAAGATCAGATGTATCACCTTTTAGAAGAGTTGTTTGCTGGAAAAGACAATAAACTTATTTATAACAACTATCACAGATCAATAATCAGAGAATATAATGACAAGAAGAAATATTAAGCAAAAATGAGATTTGCAATCTTTTCGTTCTAAAAGAGAACTAATATCTTAGACATTAGTTCTTAAACTGAACTAATATATACAACATTAGGTCTATTTTGGGAACTAATGTTGAGATTTGAATATAAACTGCTCATTATTATAAGAGATTAACTATCTTTTAGTATATTTGTTTAGATATCCACTTTTTCAATCTTTTTTCTCGCTCTCAATCCGTTTGTGGGACGCAGTCCATGGTCTCATGAAAAATTACTAGTTATTCGTTCTTCGCTATTCGTCATTCGTAACTAAGAACGAAAAACGAAGAACGAATAACCGTTTTATCATAGTGAACGTGTTGGACATGCCAATAAACTAAACAAATCTATTTCTATTAATTTCATTCCCATCAAGAAACCAATTCTCAAACTTACTCACAATAGTTGATATTACCAGCGAAAAGAGCATAAAGGCAATAATCAGGTTTAAGATTATACTTAATTGGGGAATATCTGCAACTTTTGTTGCCAGTGTAAATGCAACTACTGCAACTGCAATGCCTTTTGGGATGTTTAAGCTCATAAATAGTTTTTCTTTGAAATTTAATTTTTCCTTTAATCCTAAGAATGTTGATAATTCAACTGAAATATATCTTATTAACAGATAGATGACAAACAAAATGCCTGCTTTCCACCAAAAAGTATAATCCTGCAAAGGCATTTCTATACCTATGCCTATAAGTATAAATACAAGAATAATCAGCGAATTTCCTAAGATTGTGGAAAAGTTGTAAAGCTGCTCTTTTTGTTTTATGTAAAGATTGCCAAATAATAAACCCATGACAGTTACAGCAAGAACACCATTGCCACCTAAATTCTCAGCAATAATATAGGTTAACAGTGCAGCTGTGAGCAGCGCTAATGGGCTTAATGTTTCTGAGTATGCCTTTCTCATTGCCTTTGCAACGATTAAACCAACGAGAACACCTGTGCCAATGCCGACAATAAACTGCATAAGGAATGGCTTCAGCTGCTCAAGCAATTTTGAGAATATAACTGTTTCAACATTTAATGTCTGCATTAATCCAAGAATAATAAAAGGGAGCAGCACAGTCAAAGGCGTATTGACAATTGACTCAATTCTTAACAATTCAACTGCCTTATTTGTTTTATTTTTTGCATGATTCAACATAGAAAATACAACATCTGGGCTTGTTGCAACCATAATGCTTGAGAAAATCATGACGAGAAAAACATTTTTTATATCAAAAATAAATGTTGCTGCGATTGAGAGCAGAATCAGGTTTAATAAAAGAAAGATGAATGCCAGTTTTAATGCTTTTATGGTATAGACATCAATTGTTTTCCATCTGAATCTTGAAGATGCATCAAACACAACCATTACTAATGCCAATACACCAAGAGATGTGAGAAACACTGTTGGGAACACAAACAGTTTCTCGCCGTAAAATGTCACATTGGACAGCGCAATCCCAGTAATTAACAGCAAAAGAATATTGGATATTTTTATCTTCTTTGAAACCAGCGCAATAAACAAGCCAATAAAAAGTATGACTGCTATGCTGGTGAGATATAATAAATATTGTTCCATGATGACCTCTTTTTTCTTTTTTTCTTTTTTGATAATTTTTTTCTTTTCTTGGGCAAATTTTTGTTATGTTTATTTTGATTCTTTTATGCTTATTTTTATTCTTGATTCTTGGAGTTTATAAATATTATTATCCCTTTTTTATTTTATCTTCTAAAATTAAATATGATACCCCTCAAAGCTGGATATCCCTTTTGCAATAATCTTTTCAATTAATGGCTCATTTTTTTGGAGATAATATTCCTGTGTTTGTTTACACGTTTTATTTGCTTTCTTACAAAACCAAACATTAAATTCAACACCCAAATAACAAAACATACCCAACAAGCCAAGACCCATATAATAAGGCATATCGCCATTATTAATCAACCAATAATCAGTTCTTACTATAGCATCTGCTAATTTTACTGAAAATATTGGTACCAACACTTGTGGTATTCTTACAGCTATTAACTCTTTGTTCTCCCCCTTAAAATTTCTTTCTTCCACCCACTGCACCATTGATGGATATTCTTTGCTTTTGAGAAGTTGATGAGGATATTCCAAAGACCTTGTTCTTGCACTAATGTTCTCGTAAACAACTCCGCTTGTTCTAATATTTTCAACAACTTCTTTTTCTCCAATAGGTTCATCTCTTCTAACAAAGGATTCATATTTTTCAACAACAAGTTCATATCTCCCAACAAGATAATCAAGATATTGTTTAGTAATTGCTCCTAATGAACTATTGACAAGATTAAGCAGATTAGTTTCTTTTTGGAGCATTGTTTGCCTGTCATCTACAAATTGGGATAAAGCCTTCGTATATTCTATTGTTAATCCTTTTATTAGTGTTTCCTCTTCAGCATCCTCACCATCATTTAAGTCTCTCTTTTTCCTTATCTTTCCTGCTTTTTCCAATAATCCAAGGTAATGCTCATAAGTAGCTATATCAAGAAGATAATCAAATGCCAACAAATGCATAAGAATACGCTTATTTTTGATGGTAGATGGATGTTTGTATATACCAGCCTTTATTTTTACATCATTAACAACTTCTTTCCATTCAAGCATAGTATTTTCTCCTGTCACGAATGCTTTATCACACTGTTTACAATAGTGAACATAATTGCTTAATAGAACATTCCCTTCATTTAATATTTTTATAAATACTTCTCTCCTTGCAAACTTTTGTTTTGGTGTTTCTCCAACAAACAGAGGGTTGTCAGATTCAAAAAGAGAATCTATACCTAAGAAATGAAGAGCATGATTGATTTTTGCAGTTGTATATCTTTCTGCAGCATATTGCAAATCCCTCTCGCTGATATAACTAAAAAGAGTAGGCTCATTTGTGGCATTAATTCCTGTGATATTAAGTCCATTAAATGCCCTGCTTAATCCTTCCATGCCCTCTCTTTCAATAATTGTATCTAAATCATACTTTGGATTGGATACTGCAGAATAAGGTAATTCAGACACCTCATGTGGTTGTTTTACCTGTTGTTCTTCTCTTTGCTCTTGATGTTGTGTCTTCTCTTGTGCTGCCTTTCCATCATTTGATTTTTTTAATCCTATACTCGCAAAACGTTCTATGGCTCTAAGCGGAACATTACATATTAACTCCACTAACCTATATGTACGAGGGAATCTAACATAAAATTCAGCATCAAGGTGATTTACTGTATTTACAAGATTATCATCAACTTTGTATAACCAATCTTTTACAATGTCCAAGTTTTTTCTTTTCATTTACTCACCTAAATTAAATATGCAAATCTGTTTTATTCAAATAAGCTCTATTAAGATACGTTTTTTTGAGCTCATTAAACCTGCTCAATGATATTTCATTTGCAAGCATAACTGTATAAATCAGATTATCAATAAATTGCCCGTCTGTTCTTAGTTGGGCAGCAGGCTGTTGTAGCTTTTGACTGTTTAAGTTTACATAAATTGTTGGTCTTGTAAATCGCCTTGATGCAAATTGCCTTAATGATCCTTGGCTTCTTTCTATTGCCAATGTTTTTCTCTTGTTGTTGAACTCATATTCTCCGCTAACAGAAATGGCAGAATAATTATTTGCCTTGCATATTCCCCCAACAATATCCAGTATTGTCTCAATTTGTTCATGGTATCTTCCAATAACTTCGTTAGGCTGTTTTGTTCCAAGTGCTTTTTCGCTTAAGGAAATGTCTGCTAAAATTCCACTGATTTCACCATCTCCACTTAAATCAAGACTTAGTCCACTGAATCTTGGACGTCTTCTTCTCTGCTTTTTTTGCGCTTGAGTTCCTATTTCATTTTTTGCCACTCCATTTTTTACATCTTTGCTTCCAGCTATTTCACCTTCTGCCACTTCGTCATTTACCTGCTCACTTCCTGTTTTTTTAATATAGCCTTCTGCTTCTTCATTATCAATCTCATCATCATCTTCTGCCTTTTTAGGCGGCTCTATTAGTTTACCTTTTTTAATCAGTGCGTCTAATATAGTAGTATAAAAGCCATAATCCAAGACGTAAAAACCATCTGGATAGTCTTTTGGGCTTTCCTTTTGTCCTTTTTCTTCTGGGTTTTCTTTCTGTGAGTCTTTGGAATATTCTTTTGCTTCTGGGTTTTGGGATTGTTCATCTGATATGTGTTTAGAAGTATTTCTTTGTGCTGCATATCCTTGCATTAATTCAGCTATTCCAACATCAACAACCTTCTGATAATAATGCAGTTTCTCTTCGACAATATACTCGATTCCTTTATTTAAGCTGATTTTTCCTTCTTTAACATTACCATCTTCTTTTATATAAACATCAACAATGGGCTCTTCCCATAATTTTTTCTTTTCTCTTCTGCGTCTGTACCAATGAACGCCGTACATGATTAATCCAATGCCGCCAACCCCAAGGAGTGAGTAAGCTATTGTTCTGCCGATATCTACGTCTGTTTCTTTATTATCTGTGTCTGTTTCTTTAGTTATGTTTTCTTTAGTTGTGTCGTTAGTGCCGTTATCTACATTTGTTTCTCTCCCCTTAGATTCGTCTCCTCTTTCACGTTCTATTCTTCCGTTAGATTCTTCTCCTCTTCTGTCTGTTTCATTGCCTTGTCTTTCTGCCAATTCTTTTCTTCTTCTTTTTTCTGCTCCAGCGTCGTTATATATGACATTGATATTATTCTTTCTTCTTTGTTGATATTCTTGAGCGCTTGAACCATCACTAACAACTTTCCCATTTTTAATAGTAATCTTTGCTTCGCTGCTTATTTTTGAAGGTGTTGCGTCGTATTCTGTCCATCCTCTGTTTGGTATATATGCCTCGCATACACTGTGAAAGTTTCTTTTATCCAAAACACCATCTCTTCCTTGAATCCCAATATCAAGCCTTGTTGGAATATCATACCTTGCCCTTAATACTGCACAAAGCGGAGCATTTGCAGTATCGCAGTCAACACCTTGTAAATCAAGAGCACCATTTACAAAGTTATCAACACCATAAAACCTTCTTGCATTTTCTGGAGAAGTATTGTAAACAAAATAATTTTCTAAAACGTGAGTTACTCTTTGCGCAAGTTCATCATAGGTTTTTACACGTCCTTTATTAACATCTTGATCTATCTTTTTAAGTCCTTTTTCAACAGCTTTGGGATATTTAATCTTAAACGGAACCTCAAAGAAATGTCTAACTTCACTCCAGCTTGTACTCTCTCTTCTTTTTTTCCATTTTTCCCCCATTATCTTTTCTAGTCTGCTGTCTAACATATAAAAAGGTGTTACACCAAATTCAACTTTCCCAGTTCTATCACTAAACGCTTGGATATATGTTGTATCATAATCACCTGGTTCAGTTAAGCAAGAATTTAAACCAACAGATGCATCTTTCGGTTTGTAAACTAATGCATTTTCTTTTGAATAGACTGTTTGACTGCCCGTAAAATATCCGATAGGTGCAGGAAGAATTGTTTTCACTGCAACATTTAAGTTAAGTGCAATACGGATATTTCCTTTATTTGGTGCACGATAGGCTAATAGGTTTACGCAGGTTTTAACCCCGCCATTATGCCAGCTTCCGTCGCTGTTTAATGTATTATATGAAAAGAACTTGAAGAAAATATCTCTGTCTGAAGGAGAATATCTTCCAATTATAAATCTCTCATCTGGTTTAGCTTCCTGCTCTGTGCGTTCCTCACATTTAGTTCCCTTGCAATGTACCCTTGTAACAAATAATTTTTTATTAACTTCTGGCACAAATTCTCTTGGCAGATTTATTTCGTTTGTGTTGTATTCTGTGTTATCGTTTTCTAAGTCTGCGCTTACATTGCTTGTTAATCTGCCTGTTTCTTTTCCGCGTTCATCTAACCTATAACCAATAAGAGATATTCCTTCGTGCTCATGGATAAATTTTATAGCAGGCAAGATTACATGATTATCTAAATATTTCCCTGCTAGTGGAACAGCTTCACCAAAGAAAGCAGTGGTTGCAGTTATTGCACTAAATATTATCAAAGAATTTCTCGCAATCTTATACGCTTTGTGAATCATCTCATCCCATTTGTCATATTTCTCTCCAAAACTATCCAAAAATCTGAATTCATGAGAGCCAATTTTATGAAAATTGTCTATTAAAAAATCATAAAACTTTTTATAAGGTGTCTGTTTTTTGTCATTGACGACGTCATCTATCTCTTTTGGCAGCTGGTTTCTTGACCTTGAAAATAAATATCCTGTTGGAATCTTTAATACTCTTCTGACAAAACCAATTTCTGCTGGCTTGGTTAGCATTGTCATTGGGCCTTGTTGGACTGCTTCGCCCTCGACGCTATTTGCACAGGCAGTTATTTTTTCTTCTATACTCATTAATCTTTCTTCTGTGCTTGTTGCTCCTAAATTTTTGCCAGAACCTGATGTTCCTGTTTTTCCAACATTACTTGTTTTCCCAACCCCACCTAAATCAGTTAAATCATACGCCTGCTTAAATTCCAGCTTTCCAACCTTGGCTGCATCAATGCCCTTGTTAACTCTGATGCCATTTACTTTGAAATCAAACATTTCTGTTAAATTTACCGCATATTTTTTTACTGCACTCAGTGGTGTTTCTCTCAGAACAAGGTTTTCCAAAGTGATTCGTGTTCCTTCTTTTATATCGCTTTGCTCACCAATTGTAATATAATATCTATATTCGCCGTTGGCGCTTTTGCTAACTAAATTTGGTTCATCTTTGCTAATAGCGGTGGAGTCATTCCTGCTAACTATAATGGAATCATTCCTAACTTTTTTGACTATAGTTTTTCTTCCAAATGAATCTATAATCACTCTGTCACAAAAAAATATGCTCGGCTTAAATCCTCTGCCATGTCCCCCAACATAAACTTTTTTTTCTTTTTTCTGTGTATCGCCTATCGCTAATAACTTGTATAAGACATCGTATAGATTCATTCCTATTGCATAATCTCTGACGGCAACATCACAAACCTGAGGAGCTTTTTGAGCAACTTCAAGTTCTATCTTTAATGGATATTTAACAGCTTCATCTCTTTTGCTTAATAATGCAGCAAAATCAGCATAAGCATCTACTGTGTTTTGGACTGCAACTTCTCTTAATACTTCCTGTGCAGACTGCACTTGGTTTTCAATTGTATGTGCGACCTTTCTTCTTGCATTAGTTATGTCTCTTTTTTCTGCCTCTGAAATAATCTGCTTTAATTTATCTATGTCTAAATTACCATTTGCATTGCCTGTAATTTTTGTAATCTCCTCAACAAATGCTTGGGATAAAACTGTGTCTGATACAATCACCTCTAAAAGCGGATATTCAAATTCAATGGTTTTTGGAATAGATGAATTTGGATTATCTGATTTTGGAATATATGGATTTGAACTTTCTGAACCTTGTCCTTCTCTGTTTGAAACGTCCTCCTCTTCTGGATCGTCTCCATGAAAAAACATATCTTTACTCATTTTCAGTTATCCTCAGCATTTCAGTTAGATAAAATTCTCTTTCTCTTTGTGGCAATGTAAATCCTTTGTGAGATACATTGATGATTAACATACAATTCGCTCTGTCAAAATAGAATGGTCCGTCATGATTTAATTCATCCAAACATAATAATTTTACTGGCTTGTCATCTAAACATACTTTATTCTCTCTTATCCAAAATCCATTTCTATGATTTCCATAGATTGAAGCCATTATTTCTTCGCACCTTTTTATTGTTTCATCTTCCTTTGTTTCTTTTTCCTTTTCTTTTTCCATTTCATTCAATCTTATATACTCATCTAAACTCATCACATAAGCAGGAGAGTAAGTTCTTCTTGCAATGAATAAGTCTCTCGGAATTATTTTGTTAAGGTTTCCTATGCTTCCTGTGCCTTCATTAAGCAATCCAACAATATTTGAGCTGATGGTAATCTCTTTTGACGGATAGAGCAGTCTGTAAAATTGAATAATGCTTTCTTTGTCTGCCAACTGTTCAAAATAATAAAATGGATTTTGGTTAATTCTGGTGTTTAAAAACCAGTATGCGCATTCTTCAATGCTTAGTTGGTTGTTTGACTGCTTCTCGTCTTTAACACTTAGTTGGTTGCTTGATCCTTTCTCGTGATATTCTTTCTTGTGATATTTCCTTCTTAGTGCAGGAAGCATTACCTTGTCAAATACAGACGAAAGATACCTGCACAAGTCTTGTGTATACACAAAATCATCTCTTCCTTCAACTGGCTGGAATTGCAATGGTATCTCTACAACTGCAAAAAATGGCGACGGAACTGCGCATATTTTATTTTCTCCAGATAAAAATACCATTTTACCTTTTTGCTGCACTTGCTGTTCTTTTGCGCTTAAAACCGGCTTAAAATATACCCTCGCTTTCTCTCCCTTGTAGTCCAGCACAAAGACATTGTCTTTTTCTTTGTGCCATATACTTTCTGTGATGCTTTCTGCATTGACTTGTTTTCCCTCTACAATTATACCAAAGTTTGGCTCAACATATTCCACTTTATCCTCAATATGCGCTTTCATTGCCTTTACTCTTTCTTCTGCAATTTTAGGATTAGACACTATACTAATTCTTGTCCCACTTTGTTTAAGCTCGGATTTAGAAAATCCAACATACAAAGAGCTGTTATGCATGAAATATCTTTGCCTAAATGCTTCTTCTCCTTCTATTGACTCGTCCCTGGTTTCTACATAAATAACATTATTATGCTTTAAGACCTCAACTAATTTTGCTTTTGCTCCAACACCAAACCTTCCTATTTTTATTCTGCCATTTTTTAAGGTGATATATGGCAAAGAATATCTTTTAAAAAAGAATTCCGCAGGCATACCTATACCATTATCCTCAATAGTTAATCCATTTTGATAAAAATCAAATCTTACATAATCTGCTTTTGCATCCCTACTGTTAGAAACTTCTTCTATTAAATATTGTTTGTCATCAGGAAATTGAAATTCAATAAGGTCATTAAGATCTCTCTCTGTATGGGCTGTTACTGCAGATGGCCTTGGGAGAATTAAAGCGCCTTCTTTCACCATTTCATGTGCGAGCAGAGTTAACTGCCAATAATTTTCAGTATTAACCTGACCAATATTAAATTGGGAACTGGCTAATAAGCTCATCAAATGTGATTGTGTTATTCTTCTTAATACTTCACCTCTGTATTTTATTGTTTTTGTTTGAATCGCTGTTTTGATTATTGAAAGAATCGGTGTATTATTCCCAGCATCATTTTTATCATCTTGTTTAGCATATTTTTTATTTAACCCAGATGTATCTATCACTTTTTCAAGAGATTCAATCCTTGATGTGAAGTCTTTCTCAATTCTTTCCTGCAGAAGTGTCCAGCAACCATTATTTAAAAAACCAGAATCTGGCTGTAGAGGAATATCTCTTGCTGCCAAAATAAATTCTTTTAATTTTTCATCTTCTCCTTTTTTGTTCATTAATTGTTCATCTTTTAGTCTTTCATTTTTTAATCTTTCATATTTTAATCTTTCATATTTTAATGTTTCATCTTTTAATCTTTCATCTTTTGGTTTTTCAGTTTCTTCCTCGCTTTCCGAGAAGCGTACATGATATCTTCTGACATAATTCAGAGGTTTATTAACAAATTCCCCAGCCATTTCTCTGCTTAGTGCTTTGTATGCTTCTTTTAATCTTTCAAAACTTTCAGATATCTTTTTAAGTGTTGTTTCTTTGAATTCCTTCAAACTCAAACCTTTCAAACTCAAACTGTTGGTTTCATTAGTTGAACCATTACTTAAACTATCAGTTAAATAATCTGCTTCTAACTCATATAACACAACCAATCCATCAAAACATTTAACTGCTGAATCATCTGGTTTATAATCATAAAACGGATTCTCTGCATCTATTGCTTGGAATAAATTATCAAAAAATCGCTCATATACTTGTCCATCTAAACTTAATGCAATTAAATCGCTTAAAGATATAGCTACTTCTAACTTTTGCGCTTCTAGAATCTCCAATATCTTCCTTTTGTTTTGCTTCCTTCTGAATGGGTTTGTTAACAGGTTTTTTAATTGGGGCATTATAAAGAGGAATAATCGCTTAATTTATAACTTTTACCATGTTTATTACTCCATAATAGTCAAATTATCGTTTGTTGCTTTAAAATTATTCATTACTCTAAAATAGTCAAAACCGTAAACTATATAAATAACCTCAAAGTTACGATTTCTTATTAGGTGTTCTGAAAAGGTGTTTTGAGAGAAAAAATTAGCGAAGTTAATGCAAGCTTTGAGTATTTTGCAGATGTATACTAAATGGAATTAGTTTTCGAACAAACTAATTCCATTTAGTATATACAAAAGTCCTTGTTTTTTGTTCGGAAGCTAAGGACTTTTAGTATAACTTTGAGTATATCGCTAGTAATCATTTGAATTTTGAAATTTTTATTAAGGTGAGAAGTATGAGCGATGAAGTTGACGAAAAAGCACCATCAGGAAAGGGAAAGAAAACCTTAAAGGAAATAATGAATCGTACAAGGTTTGACAAATACGAATTAGAAGAATATCTAATGACTGAAGGTGGATTGGAGTAGATAACAATTAACTTATTTTTATGTTTTCTTAAATAGCTCTAAGTGTAATGTGTGATATAATATTAAAAAATATATAAAACTATTAAAATGGAAATAAGCACAATTAATAACATCATCAAAGAACTTTGCCCTGAGTTTCATGGAGCATTGCAACCAACAGGTATAAAAAGAATTAAAAAAAAAGGAGAATATTCTGTTGAGAACTCAAAAGAAGGCTCTATTTCTGATTTAATTATTAATGTAGATAAAATGGATTTAAGAGAAACTTATGCAATGAAGCGTTTGAAAGCTGAATTTAATAAAGCAATACATTCACGACAAAAACTAGTTGAAGTAGTAGCTAACTTGCATGATCTAATTTTTGCCAATGCAACAGATTATCTGCTTGCGTATCTTACATTAACAGATGATTTTATGTTAGTGGATGATATTTATATGGTTCAAGAATATGATGAAAAGGGGTTTAATCCTCACCCGATAGATATTGTTCAGGGTCATTATAATATTGAAATCAAAAGAAGAGGCAAGACTTATTTAGAAGTGAAATGCAGTGAAGATGGTGATGAAATAGGCACTGTAAAAAGAAGATTGCCTAGTTCATTAGATATTATGATTAATGGGCTTGGAGCCTTGAACGAGAAAAGAAATAAATCAGGAGAAAGATTTTTACATCGAGTTGTTGCCCTAGCATTAAAAAACAAACTAAATGATGCTGCACAAAGAGAAGGTTATAATGGCTGTTTATTAGTTCCTGAAAAACTAGATCGTTTTAGCCTTCCAAAGACACTTCTTGTTTGTGAGCATAGATTTAAATATGATGCTTTGAAGACAGCAGGATACAAAGTATAAGTAAAAAGAAGATACAGCATATAATAATCATTACATTCTCGAATTTAGGTCACTTACTATACTTTTGTCATTGAACCTAATCCCCACATTCCCTTTTTCTTTGCTGCTTCTTCTATCCTTTTTGTTGTTACAGAATTAGTAAATGACTCACCACACTTATCACAAATATCTGCTGGAAATTCACCTAGCTCAACACCAAACATTGTTTCTTTTACTTTGCCTTTTTTTAATGCTCCTTTTTCGCACATTGGACATTTCATCTTATCACACATATGTATACCAAAAGCAATTAATTTGTTCGAAAATTAATTGCTTTTAGTATATAAGCAATAATTTAAATTTTTCCAATTTTTATGGATAACTTTTTATAATCTTCTTAAAACAGACCATATTTAACATGAAATTCATAATAGAACATCTTGACAAAAGGCTGTATAAATGGTGTTTTTTAGAGTATAAGCACATTTCCACAGTTGTTGGCAGAGACAAAGTTATGTTTACAAATGTTTCTGGCAAGACCTCGAAGGAAAAACTAGCAGGATTTGGCACTGTTTTTAGCGATAGTATTGCTAATTCAAAAAATATTGTTAATTCAAAAAATGTACTGAGCAAACGTATTTGCGTTCTTGACCCGTTTACAGAGAAGACTCTCTCAAAAGATGATAAGACCAAATTTGATTATTTTGTTTTCGGCGGTATTTTAGGCGATTATCCACCTCAAAAAAGAACTGCGGGTTTTTGCGATAAACTAAGAGCAAAAGGCATTAAGTTTGAGACGAGAAACCTCGGAAAAGAACAAATGTCAACAGACACAGCAGTTTATGTTGCAAAAAAGATACTTGAAGGAAAAAAGTTATCGGATTTGAAATTTAAAGATACTATTATCATTAAAATAAATGAATCTGAAGAAGTTGAGCTGCCATTTAGGTATGTTGTTGAAATTGACAAACAAGGCAAAGAAAACTTAATATTGCCAGACGGGTTTGTTGAATTCTTGAAGAAAAGAAAGAGTTTTTGAAAAAAAGTAAAATATTCTGAAAGACATTATCTCTTTTTTTGTTTTTATTCGTTCCTGGCATGTCCAACAAAGTTCATGATGTGAGTTAGTTTATGTTTTTTTATTTTCAAATTTAAATATGTATATAACGCTTTAAAAAACGTAAAACACTTTTCATGAGACGTGGGACTGCGTCCCTAATACGAGTTGGGAGCGGAATAAAAAATCAAGAAATAGAAGAATTCAGACTAAAACAAACAAAAAAGTTCATACTAATCCAATCCCCAGTATAAACCCCCTCAAACCATTAAGTATAAACTGCACGCCTATGCATAAAATAATTAGCCCCATTATTTTTTCCAATGTTTTTATGCCAGAAGGCTTTAGAAATTTCTTTGTGATATAATCTGCGTTTCTTAGAATTATATATGTAATCAGTGTTATTAATAAAATCACACCAATTAAAATTAAAAGCCCAAATGTGTTTGGCTTTTGGGTTGTGAGAACAATTGTTGTTGTAATTGCGCCTGGCCCTGAAAGAAAAGGTATTGCTAACGGCACAATTGCAATATCATCGCCTTTTTTTAATTCTTTTTTTGTCGAGGGATGAAGTTCTTTTTGGTTTCTCATCGGATTAAGCATTCGAAAACTTAACACAATAAGATAAAGCCCGCCGCCTATTCTCAAAGCATCAATTGTAAGGCTGAAAAATTTAAGAATTATCAATCCTGTGAATGTGACAAGCAATAATACAATCATCATGGTCAGGCATGATTTTTTTATTATTGCTATCTTTTCTTTTTTATTGTATTTTTCAGTTAATAATTCATAAATAACTGCAGTTGAGAAAGGATTAACTATTGAAAACAAAGAACTGAATGCTAGCATAAAAAATGTCAGTAAGTTAAACATGGCGCCTCTTTTTTTACTTCTGTCCTTTTTCTACTCGATTGGTTGAGTATATAATTGTTTGTAAAGATACTGTTATTTGTCTTTAAATGTTTTTTGTTATTCTGGACAGCATTCAAGAATAAAATGTTCCATTCACGACTACTGCTGCTTTTCTTAGAACTTCATTTTCTGTTTCTAAGATTAATGCATTTATGTATGGCACTAATACTTTGCTGATATGTTCAGAAGCATATTTTGGCCATAATGTAGGAATATGCTCATTATTATAAATCCTTATATGTTCAAATCTATAAACTGGTGTGTCTAGTTTCTGTGGTTTGCTGCCTTCAACACCCTCTGAACTTAAATCTACAATCAGGCAGTCTTGTTTCATTTTTTTTATATAATCAAGTGTTATTATTTGCGGCGGCGCATTATATTTGCTGCCTTTTATTAATCCTGCACAATTTACTACCATTTCCCATTCATCAATCCTGTTAAAAAAATCTGAAATGTTTTTCCTAGTGAATATTTCATATTTTACAGAATGCGCATCTAAAATTTCCCTAGCTCCTTTCCCAACATTTCCATTGCCAATAATCGCAACTTTACTTAAGTTTTTTGGTGGCATTCCTAAATATGTTAATGCCTGCAGCATTCCAATTATCCCTGTAATTCTTCTATTCTCTTGAAAGAGATAATTTTCATACTCATCATACATATGTTCAAAAGCAATAGCCGTCATTTTCTTTTTTTGAACTTCTTCTCTGAGCCATTGTGTCTGTGAAACATATAACCAACCAAATAATGTCTGATTAAACTTAAATAATTCTTTATCACTTATATGCCTTTTTGGTATACAAAGAATGTCAGTATCTGCTGCTTGTTCTCTCGTCACTATACTTGCACCTTTAATAGTGTATTCACTGTCAGCAATGCCCAAATGCTCTGCATATCCTTGTTCTAAATAAATCTGTTCTGGATGTATTATTCCCTCTAATGAGGTTGGAACTAAAGCTACTCTCGATTCCTCTGGCATAGAGCTTTTTGTAAATCCAATGCATTTCATAAAAATTCACCCTAAGAAGATAGGACAACTCTTGAAAATTAGAAATGATATAAATAATTTATGAATTTTAAGCGTATAATCCTCAAAAAAATATTAAACTCTTTTTTAAACAGTTTACAAATCAACTAATTTTTTCTGCCTTAACTTTGTGAATTCAATAAGTTCATCTTCAGAATTTAGGTTTTCATCTTTTTCTGTTTTATCTTTTTTAATGATAGATGATTCTTTCATTTTCTTTTCTAAGATTATCTTCTCTCTCATATTGTCTGCCACTTCAAGCTTGTACTGTATTTCCTGTGCTTTTTCAATTACCTCTTTTGGCATTCCTGCTAATTTTGCCACATGTATTCCAAAGCTCTTGTCTGTTCCGCCCTCTACAAGTTTTCTTAAGAAAATTAATTCTTCTTTGGGTCCTCCATTTTTTGTGTCTTTGCGCTCAATTTCTTTTACTGCAATATTATAATTTTTAATACCTTCAAACTTCTCAAGCTTTGTCAAGACATGATAATGTGTTGCAAACATTGTCTTTGCTTTTATTTGTTTGTTTAGATATTCTGCAACACTCCATGCAATGCTTACGCCGTCAAAAGTGCTTGTGCCTCTGCCTATTTCATCCATTATTATCAATGATTTATCTGTTGCATTGTTTAAGATGGATGCAGTTTCATTCATTTCAACCATAAATGTGGATTGGCCATGTGTTAAATCATCATGCGCTCCAACTCTCGTGAAAATCCTGTCAACAATCCCAATCTCTGCTTTTTTCGCTGGAACAAACGAGCCAATCTGCGCCATTAATACAATCAGGGCAACCTGACGCATAAGAGTACTTTTTCCCGCCATGTTTGGTCCTGTAATTATCATTGTTTTATTTTCTTTGCCAATGAATATGTTATTGGGGATATACACTTTTTCAATCCGTTCAATTACAGGATGCCTTGATTCCTCAAGCTTTATTGAGAATTTATTGTCAACAAATGGTTTGACATAATTGTATTCAGAAGCGATTATCGCAAAAGAAAAAAGAACATCCAACTGCGCGATGAAATTGCTTGCGTCCTGTATTTCTGATGTTTTTTCAATAATCTTCTGGCAAATTTGCCTGAACAGCTCTGATTCAAGTGCATTTATTTTTTCTTCTGCACCTAAAATCTTCTCTTCATACTGCTTAAGCTCTTCTGTAATAAATCTCTCAGAATTTGAAGTTGTTTGTTTTCTTATGTAAACCAAACTTCCGTCTGGATTTTTTGGCAGTAAGTGCAGGTTTGGTTTTGTGACTTCTATAAAATATCCAAACACATTATTGAAGCTGATTCTTAATGATTTTATACCTGTCTTTGCTTTTTCCTTCTCTTCAATATCTTTGATATATGTTCTTCCGTTTATACAGATGTCATGCAATTCATCAAGCTCTGCATTATATCCTTTTCTTATCATATTTCCTTCATTTGTGTTTTGAGGAGGATCATCTTTGATAGATATTTCAACAAGCTCTGTAATTTCCTTTAAGTCATTAAGTGATTCTGCTTGTTTAACAAGAAACTTATTTCCTTTATTTCCATTATCTCCATTGGGATTATTAACAGCATTATTCAATGCGTTTTTTAATTCAGGAAGAACTTTTAGCGAGTTTTTTAACGACAATACATCTCTTGCATTTGCATTGCCGTAGTTTACTCTCGAGATTAATCTTTCAATATCATTGATTTTGGATAGCAATTCTTTTAATTCCTGCCTTAATAAAATATTTTTAAATAAAAAATCAACTGCCTCAAGCCGCGGGTTTATTTCATTGATATCAAGCAATGGGCTAGTCAGCCATATTCTTAATAATCTTGAGCCCATTGGCGTGAATGTTCTGTCCAATACTTCCAACAAGGTATCTTTTGTTGAATCATCTTTTATATTTTTTATAATCTCAAGATTTCTCGCAGTTGATTTGTCAAGAATCATAAAAGCTGATGTCGAAAAATATTTTAGTTTATTGATATGTGTGAGAGATGTTTTTTGTGTCTCCATTAAATAACTAAGCAAAGCTCCTGCGCTGGGAACAGAATATTTCTTTCCTTCTAAGCCGAACCCATCTAAATTTACAGTATTAAAATGAGTTTTGAGTGAGTTATAAGCGATGTCATAAAAATAAAATCTGTCTTCGTACTCATTCAGATAGAAATTCTGTGTTTTTAATTCTTTTATTATTTTGTTTTCAGATTCTGTCGAAGGAAAAATAATCTCCGCAGGATTTATTCGATTTATTTCTGTCATTAGATTATCTTCAGTTGTCTCTGTTGTCAAAAATTCGCCTGTTGATAAATCAACAATTGATAAGCCAATCCCTAATGGTTTACTTTTATTTTTTGTGAGGTTTTTTTCAAACTCGTGGGTTTTATTTGTAGGTCTATTTGTATAAGTCGTATACATCAATTCTTCAGAAAAATATAAACTAATAAGATAATTGTTTGTCTTGTCTGATAAAATGCCTTTGTCAATTATTGTGCCGGGTGTAACAACCTTGATAACATCTCTTTTTACAACGCCTTTTGCAAATTTTGGATTTTCTATTTGCTCGCATATTGCGCATTTAATGCCTGCTCTTATCAGTTTTACAAGATATTGATCAAGCGCATGATATGGTATTCCTGCCAAAGGCACAGCTGTTTTTGTTCCGCGTTTTGTTAATGTAATTCCTAGAATTTTTGAAGCAAGTTTTGCATCATCGTAGAATGTTTCATAGAAATCACCCATCCTGAACAATATCAAGCAGTCTGGATATTTCTGCTTAAAGAATACAAACTGCTTCATTGCTGGACTAATCTCTTCAGATGACATCTATTTTAACCCCTCAGCTATGCGGATATTCTAGAGTTTTAAATAGTTAATTGTGATAGGGTATATAAATATAATTAGTGGGCATATAAAGTGAACTTACAAAATGGACTTTTAATCGTCTCTTCTAAAAATGGGGTTGATGTAGTCCCTAAGACGATTTATTAAGAAATTTTGTAGTCCCTAAGGGACTGCTATAAAATAAATTGCCAATTTCAACCGATTGTATAATTCCATTGCGGATTAATTTTGTGCCTTACAAGATTAATTTTTTCAAAATCT
>JAGVYH010000039.1 GCA_018303325.1 Candidatus Woesearchaeota archaeon | reverse complement strand
AAAAGTGCAAAATAATCGAACATTATTTTGCACTTTTGTATATACAAACGTGATTAATTTGTACGAAAATTAATCACGTTTAGTATACAAAAGTCCTTGAGGTTCGAACAAACCTCAAGGACTTTTAGTATAAAGAGGGTTATGTTGTGGTTTGGTAGATGGTTGGGTTGTTACTTATGAGTAATTGCCCCAGAAAAGTTTATAAACCTTGTATTCATCCCAACAGTTAAAGTAAAGCTTTTACAGAGTATTCAAAATGTCAATAACAAGAAGATGCGCATTACCACAAAATTACGAGGAAAGATTAGCCAGAATATATTGCAATGTGTTAAATAGCGCTACAAACAGCGTTGTGATGTTATATTTAAATGGAAATGAACAATCATTGCCTAAATTAAGAGAAGCGCTTGAGCAAGTAAATCCTTTTTTCCTGAAAAAAAAGCCATCTGATTTTAAGGCAATTATTTCAGGTTCTTTATCGAGAGCAGGAGTTGATTCGAAAATAAGCGACGAAGATATCAGGTATGCACTTAGCGAAGAAGGGCGTTATCTTGTAAGGCCATTAGCTGCTCATACATTAATGTGGTTTTATCATAATTCTAACAGCTGTCCAGAAATCGTGTTTGGAAAAGATTGCGGACCAACAAATGCGCCGTATCAGCGAGCAAGAATGATGATGTGTGTTAATGACCTTACTGTAGAATTATTAAAGGGATTGTCGAGAGAATCATCTGAACAATTATCCAAAGAATTATCAGAAAAATTATCAAAAGAGTTACCAGGAAAATTATCTAATGGATTATCTGAAAACTCTGCAATTAGTTTAGAGCTTGACCAAATATGCGAAAAAATTGACATGCAAAAGCCATATGCTCAACATATTCTTTACAAGATTGCAGATACTGGTTTAATATCTTATGAACACCAAGATGCCAACCAAGAATTCATGTTTTATAGATGGAAAGGTGACAAAGTTGATTATCCACAAGTAAAATGGATTGCTGAAGGAAAATGGATTGGCGAAGGTGTTGTAAAAAGTATTGTTGATTATTTGTATGAGAGAAGAATAGTTAACACGTTTACATCTGACGGTTCTGAAGCGGTTCAAAATGCCCAAACAGAAATTTGGATTTCACCACGACAAATCTGGAAAGAGCTAAAACTTGGCCAGAGAAACTTTGCATATACTGTTGTTTCTGCGCTTTACAAGCAGGGATATCTGGAGCAGAAAAAAGGCGAGATGCGAAAAGCGCAGGTAAGAGCGTCACCCCAATTAAATAATCTATGCGGATTGTTATCAGATATTAATTATGTAGTGAGAGAAAGTCTTGAAAGTTTAAGAGGAGAACAAAGAAAAGAACAATCTAAACTACTTAAAATGATGCAATCTGAAGCAGAAAAATTAAGAGATGGAAGCAGAGAGAGCAAAACTGTTATTGATGAGATGATTAGAAGGCATATTGAGGCGTTAGAAAGATAAAGTGTTTTTAATTTATTAAAATTTTTCTTTTTAGTTCCTGGGCGAAGCCACACGTCTCACTATGATTTTTTAGTTTATTTTATTTTACCTGTTTTGGTATACGAATGCTTTAAAAACCTTAAACTTATTTTCATGAGACGGGGGACTTCGTCCTACAAACGTGTTGGGAACGAGAAAGAATATTAATAAATCAGACAGAATTAAATAATGTCAAAATACAAAAGAAAGATTAATATACTTCTTAATGTAAGTTCCTTAAAAAATAGTAAACTAATTAACAACTAACATGGAAATCATAACAATTATATTAATAGTCCTTGGCCTTTGCTTATTCGAGGTAATTAACAGTATAGACAACGCGATAATTAACGCGCAGGTTCTCTCGACAATGAGTGAAAAGGCAAAGCGATGGTTTCTTTTATGGGGTATTATTTTTGCGGTTTTTGTTGTTCGTGGAATATTGCCTTGGCTAATTGTATGGCTAAGTACGCCTGGCTTGGGGCCAATGGGCGCCTTAACTGCAACATTCAGCAATGACCCAAAAGTAATTGAAGCTATTGAGACCTCTGCACCAATGTTATTAATGGGCGGCGGTGTTTTTCTATTGCTTCTGTTTTTGCACTGGCTGTTTTTAGAGGAGAAACATTACGGATTAATTGGCGAGAAATTCTTCTCAACAAAAGGAATTTGGTTTTTTGCAATTGCATCTGTTGCATTGACTGTATTGGTTTGGTTTGGAATAACGCCTAATCCTTTTGTCGCATTCGGCGCTGTTGTGGGGTCAACTGCATTTTTTATAACACATGGATTTAAACAAAACGCTGAGCAGAGCGAGAAAAACCTGATGAGGAAAGACCTGTCTGACATTAGCAAAATCTTTTATTTAGAGATAATTGATGCAACATTTTCTATTGATGGTGTTATAGGCGCGTTTGCTTTTACACTTTCAGTTCCGTTAATTATTTTAGGCAATGGCTTGGGTGCATTTGTTTTGAGAGAGCTTACTATAAAAAATGTAGACAAAATAAAAAGATATATTTATCTGAAAAATGGAGCAATGTATTCCATCTTTTTCTTGGGCTTAGTTATGATTATAGAAGGGTTTGGCCATCATCTTCCTGCATTGCTGTCGCCTGTTATTACTTTTGGTATTGTGGGATTTTTCTTTTACAAGTCAAAGAAACATTTGGATGGTGTTAGTCAGATGTCTATGAAGACAAATTAAGTTAATGATATGGTCAACCAACTTAATAATTAGGTGTTTTTTATATCTTTTATTCATAAAATAAACTAATACTTTAGTAGGGACCATTGAGAAACTTAGGTTTTTTCTATGACTTTTCGAAAACATTAGGTTCACATATTTTGTTTAGGTATATTTTATACCTTATTTTAGGTATATATTATACCATAAAATTTATAAATAAATGGTATATTTTATACCTTATAATTACATGATCAAACATTGTGATTTATATTTATGTGTTATATGGTAAAAGTGCACCGCAATAATGTTCGATTATTTTGCACTTTTAGTATATACTATGTGGAACATACATAAAAAACCACGGAGATGATACTTTATGACCAGCATTGATGAGCATAAACGAAAGATTAGAGAACATCTTAAAGAGATAAAAGATGCAATAGATGAAGGAATAGAACTCAAGCCAATAACAATAGGTTTTCATACAAGTGCCTGTGCAATGGAAATATTAGAGTTCTACCTCCACAAATTAAACTTAATATCTACTGGCAAGACAATTAAACACAATTGGTTTGAAAGGCCAAAGCCAGAGCAGAAAATACTGCCTCTTATTGAGAGAAAATTATCAGTTAATTTCCCAGATAAAGAGAAAATATATTTATTAATATATAATATTGAAGAAAACAGAGATAATTTAATTTATGGAAAAAATTCTCCTTTAATAACTAAATTTGTCTTGGAAAATTTTATTCAATTAAAACAAATCTTAACAGAAAAATTAAAAGAAGAAGGTGAAGAAATTGAATAGAGATGAATTCATTTCTAAAATATACAGTTTTATTAGTTATTTATTTCGCGAATCAAATATTAAAATAAACAAAATATTTTTATTTGGCTCTGTAGCTAGAGGCGATTTTGATCAAGAAAGTGATATTGATATATTCATCGATGTTGATAAAAAGAATGAAACCCCAATGGAAGTAAAAGCTCACAGAGCTTTAAATAGATTTTATGAAATAGAAGGTAAGAAATGGGAATTGAAAGGCATTAAAAATAAAATAAGCCTTAAGGTCGGTGCTCTTGATGAATGGGAACTAAAAAATTCTATTCAAATGGAAGGTATTGTTTTATATTCAACTGCTGCATCATCTTCATTAAAAAAGTATTTTCTTTTTAGTCTGCCTTCAATCACACCTGTAAAAAAACGAAATAAAGTATTAAGAAATCTTTTTGGCAGAAAAGAAATAGGATATAATGATAAAGGTATGATTTCCAAATATGATGGAAAAGTATTATCTCCAAAATGTTTTATAATCTCAAGCGAAGGGCTGAAAGAGATAACATTATTTCTAACTAAAGAAAAGGTTAACTTCAGTTTTGTTGAGATATGGAAGTAAGAAGGTTTGATGATAAGAAGGAAAAGCGAAAATGATTTGTGTATCTATTTCTCATATCTCTTAACTATTAAAGCAGTTCCCCGCATGAAATAAATGGATTGATCATTCTCAAGAACATTTGTAGTTATATCAACAACAACCTCTGCGCCTAACTTTTTTGCTTTTCTAATCATCTCTTTTTTGCATTCTAAGACAACAATTTCTAATCTTTCAACTGATGTTTTATGAACATGTGGGAATAAAGATACAGATGTCCAAGCATAGAACGCATCAACACTCCTAATAGCATAATCTGATAATCTTCTTCTTTTTCCAGTACAGTAAGAGCCCAGATATGCTTCTACAGAACAACTCAATAAATATTCAGAAGCAACTTTTTCTGTCTTTCGAAGATTGGCTATATATTTTGATGCTTCCTTTTCTTCTGCCCTTCTTTTTGTCTCTATTCGTTCTGATTCTTGCCTTGCTATTGTACTAGATACTCTATTAATCATATTTTTGAGGGAATAGAGAAGGGATTATAAATATTTCGTTATTACATTAACTGCTCAGACTGTCCCACAATTCAACACTGTTCTTTGTCGAAGGCATAATTTTGCATTTTGGCCGGCTTATTTTGCAGAGATTCGTGGTTGGACGAGGTCGCCAGTATACACTTTTGGTAATTGTGGGACGGCTTCTCCTGTTAGTTTCTCCGACCCTACAAAGTGGGGTCGGATTGCGTCCGCAAAGTTGAGAAAACGGCGTCTTCAAGTGCGAAGCACTATCAAATAAAACATTTAGGATTTGGGGCGGATTTACCATATTTGTCTCTATTTAGTAGTTACAAAATAGAAAGGTTTAAATACTAGTAACCATTGATAATATGTATGGGATTACCAACTATAGATGATATCAATGAAAAACAGAGATTAGAATATATTACTGCGAGGTCCATACTACAGGAACTTCTTGATAAGAATTATGTTTCACACGATTTACTACAAGAAAATACCTTAGATTGGGGTTGTGGTAGTGGAGGATCTAGTCTCGCACTCAGAGAACATGGGGGATTAGTAACTGCTGTAGATACATCCCAAAAATCCATTAGAGAATTAGTAAGTTCTGAAATATTACCTGTAGAACAAGCAGTTTTAGGAGATGGTATATCTTATTTACGTGCTCAATCAGATAATTCTTTTGATTTAGTAGCATGTTTTTTATTCGGTCCACCATACGTATTAACTTCTAATCCGAGGCTATTCTCTGATTTTTATACTCAGGCAAATCGTGTTTTAAAACCAGAAGGAAGAATAATTGTAACAAGTGATCAGAGTACTTTCAAAAAGATTGCTGAAAGAGTAAGAAATTATGGAGAAATTGTTAATTTAGAAGAATCATTAGCTGGTTTTGGAAGCACACAAGTATTTGTTGGAAGAAAACAAGATAGAGTATATGTTCCAGCAATGGAATCTCCATTTGATATTGGTAAATTTCATAATAAAAACTCCTCAAAAGGAATTATTAGTTATCTGGGTAGATATAAGCCCCAAATCCCCTCGACAAAATAGCTGTTTTCTCAATTGTAACTAACGTGGGGGTTTTACGAAGTTGATTTTTCAGAGCTGAAAAAATTGAGGCAACCCGCAATTTTTCCTCGAAAAATCAATTTGGATGAGCGACTGCAAGGAGCGAATCGTAAAACCCCTCAGGCTGTCCCATAATTCACAAGTTTTAAATACTTCTTGTCGTCTACAAATTAAAACGTTATCGTCTATAAAAAGAGGTGTAAAATGGTATATATGAATTCTTACAAAGAACAAAACTGGCTTCTGCCTCCATCGATTAATGAAATGATTCCTAAAGACCACATCTGCTTTCTTGTAGAAAACTATGTTGGCGAACTTGATTTCTCCGATTTTGATTTGATATACGAAGGAGCAGGGCATCCTGCTTACCACCCGAGGATTATCATGAAAATTCTGGTCTATGGCATGCTTTGCAAAACAAGAAGCTCCAGAAGATTAGCTAGAGCAACCAGAGAAAACTTTGTTTTTATGTACTTAGCAGAGAAAGTCCATCCTGATTTCAGGACGATAAACCGGTTCAGGATGGAACATCCTGAATTTGTCAAGGATGCTTTCAAGAAAACTGTGGAAATCGCCGCCAGGCACAACCTTACTGATCTTAGCTTTATCAGCATAGATGGAACAACATTGAAAGCCTACGCTGGCAGCAGAAGGTATGTGAATAAGAAAGGACTGGACAAACTGGATCAAGCTATCGAAAAGATGATAAAAGAAGATATTGCTTTAGATGAACTGGAAGATCAACTCTTCGATGACAGAGAGGAAGGGCTTACGAGAATTAATAAGAGAGACCTTAAGAAAATAGTTCGGGAATTTCGTCAGACAGAAGATAAGAAGAAGGTCAAAAAGAATATTGAACAAGCTAAAAATGAACTGGAAAAGTATGGGCTGAAGAAAGTCTCCATTTCTGATCCTGAAGCCAGAGCTATGCAAACCAAGAAAAGGCATTCCGAACTAAGCTACAATGCTCAGCTCTCTGTTGACAGGAATCAGATAATTATTGCCAATGATGTCTGCCAGGACAAGCATGATGTTCATCAGTTTATCCCGCAGATGAAGAACGTTAAAGAAAATATCAAACTAAATAAAGATACCAAAGTGGGTGTTGATTGTGGTTATAGTGATGCTGGGAACATTAAATTTGCTGAGAAAGATAAGATTGACTTGTACGTTCCTTCACGTGCGCAGGCGCAGAAACTTGACGGCAAAGAGCAGAGCCTGAATCATGACAAATATGAGTATGATGCGAAAAGAGACGAATTAATCGTCGGAAAATATAGGTTTTATTTCAAGTTTCAGTACACGAGAAAAAACGGCATGAAGATACTGAGTTATTATAATGATGAATTGGGAAAGAAAAAGGACGTGCCGTTCTACTTTCGAGAACGGCTAAGGATGAGGGATAAGATGGAAACAGATGAGGCAAAGAAAGTGTATTCTTTGCGGAAAATTACGGTCGAGCCGGTGTATGGGAACATTAAGCAGAATTTGGGATTCAGAGAATTTCTTCTTCGGGGCCAGGAAAAAGTGAAGATTGAGTTTAATTTAGTTGTATAGCACATAATTTAGGGAAGATTTGGAGGATGAGGAGAGAAATTACTGTTTAAAGTAGTGGGAATTATTTTTTCCTTTGTGAAGAGGTGTTGGGAAAAGAATTATGGGACGGCTTCTGCTGTTATACGACATAGCATTTAGGCTGGCAAAACGATAGATTTTTAAATTTCTTCCCTTTACAATAAAAATATGGCAATCGTACATCATCATCTCATTTATCAAGCACATGTTGGCAACAATGAACTCGGAACTGACTCTGAAAAAGTGCTCGAACAATTTCTCTATGACTTGCTAAAAGAGATAGAAATGAAATGCTTGATACAAGCGCAATTAAAACTTTCTCATCAAAAAGCATGGACTGGCATTGTCGGTATTATCACATCACACAAAGCGATCAAGTTTCTCAACGATTTCTGGAAAGCAAGTGATGTTCGAGCACTTTTTATTGATAGAGAGGTCGGGAAGAAATTTAAAATTGAAGAATTGTGACCAGCCTAAATACTACGCCTTCGCTCCTTTCAGTCGCTCGGGGGCGTTGCACTTTCGTTCCACAAACGAGTATTCTGATAAGTTTATTTTACTCTCGTTTGCTCCACTCACCTCGTATAACAGCGATCGCATAAGTTATAAGCGGTTTCCTCATACAATCATTCAAACAACGACACAAACCAACTACCAATCTTCTGATACCATGTCTTCTCCTGTGGCTTTATTGTTTCATTGATTAATAATTGAGGCGGCGTATTTTGTGGTTCTGAGGTAAAATTAGGTTTAATAGGTATAACCTTTTTTGCTGTCTCGATTTTTATTATATTTGTATTTTTATAACTTGAAGAATTAGTAGGACTATTTTTATCCTCGATTAATCCCTGCGGAAAAGACAAAATTACGTCGCAATAATCTTTTCCTTCTGAATGTGTTATTATCGCATCTTTTACCCAAATGTAAATGCCATTATATTTTCCTTCTTCGTGCTCAAGAATTGGCATTAATTTGTCATCGATATTAAACAAACATGCCTCATCACTGGTAACGCCAACAAGCTTTACTTTATGATCAAAAGCAGAGATTTGCATGTTTTGTTTGAAGATGATTGCGTCTGCTATGGATGTTAAGAATAATAAGATAAGTGAAATAGTAATATATTTAATAAAATGTTTATTCATACACAGGATAGGTATTTTAAAGGATTTATATAGTTATATACTCTATTTTAGAGATTCCACTTTTTGATAAAGTTAAGGTAATAAAACGCCCCTGACGAGATTTGAACTCGCGAGCTCCCGGTCCGCAACCGGACGCACTATTTACCTAGTGCCTAACATTAACACTCACTTTTGCAGATGTTAACCATTTAGCACTACCAGGCTATGCTACAGGGGCATGTTATGTCTTTATTTGAGTAAATAGGATGGTAGTTTAAATAGTTTATTCTAACACTAAATTTTGTGCTAAACCGTAATTATGTCACAGTTACTACACAAATCTATAGGTGTGTTTGTTTTAGGAGGAGAAAATGGTAAAATACACCTTAAAAAAGAAGA
>JAGVYH010000038.1 GCA_018303325.1 Candidatus Woesearchaeota archaeon | reverse complement strand
TCTTATTCCCATTTTTTGACACCTCTTATTGCTTTTTATTTACTCAATTTATTAAAAGATTTCGTATTCTAGGTGTCAACTTCTAGGGGTTCACTCCACTGTCTCACGTCTAACGTCAAACGTCTTACTAATTTCTTCATGAACTGGTTGGACATGCCAGGAACTAAAAAATAGATAATAATAAGACGGATGGCTTCTCCTAAGAACTAAAAAAATGCGATTTGATTAATGGACCTGTCGGGATTCGAACCCGAAGTTCCCACCTTTTTCTGAAATCTTAATCTGTTTTTAATCTATACTTTTTAAAAATTCTTTTTTAAGATTTGTGCGAAGGTGATGTCATAGCCGTTAGACCACAGGCCCGATTTTTTCGTGTGTGCATAGCATTTAGTGAGGATAATTCCCATGCAACAATTTTTGGACAGTAGCATTCTCCTTAAAAGTGCATACACATACATTATTTCAATGCCTCATTACATTAAATAATTCATTCAAATCCAACTCAAACGCAGAAACTGGTGTTTCTAACCCAAAGTTTTCTAAAACCTGTGGTGAAATTTCTCCAATAACTCCCATCTTTTTATCTCTTATAATTATCTCGCCGATTCTTCCTGTTATAAAAGATGGATGCTCATGCTCTATTATTTTATATTCAATATTTAACATATTCAATAAATAATCTAATATCTGTTTTATTTCTGTAAAATCAGTTGTAGCATGTGAAGAACCAACTGCCAAAGTCGTTATCTCTTCTACATTTGTTTCTGTATTTTTATTTTTTCTAAAAACAATACCTGTATCAAATATTTTTTGTGGATATTCATTATGTTTATTGCTCTTAAAAACATTCATTAAACAAGGAATCATCCACGAGCGCAAAGCATTGTATTCAGCAGTTGTTGGATTTGCAAGCTTTACATTTACTGAATCCATAGCTTTCTCATTCAAATTCATTTTTTTTGTCTGCTCGTCATAATTTATTAAATGATAATTGCATGTTTCAATCAATCCTAAACCGCAAAGTATATTAGAAATTCTTCTCTCGAATATTTTAAATTCGTCTTCCTGTGCAATTGTGCTCACATTAGGTATCTCTTCACTAAAATTTTCGTAGCCGTATGCTATTGCAATGTCTTCTACAATATCAATCATGTGAAGAATGTCTGCCCTATATGCAGGGATAGATACAATCCCTTTATCATAATCATAACCCATTCTTTCAAGAAGCTTTTTTACATCTCCTTCTTTTAAGTTAAGGCCTAATCTCTTATTAACATATTCTAATTTCAGCTTCATTTTTTTTGGTGAAAGTTCCGGAGATGTTATTGTTTTATTAGAATATACCATGTCCATGCTGTATACTTCTCCACCCATATCAGCCAGCATCGTTACAATTATGTTTAATGCAATTGTTACATTTTCCAAATCCACACCAGTGCATTCAATGAATACATCTTTTGTATTCAACTCTATTTTTCCTGTTTCTTCTGAGTTTGTAAATGGAAGCATGCACATTATCTGAAGTTTTGCATCTATGAAAAACGGATATTCTTTCCAGCCTTCTGTCAAATGTTTATAAGCAATTCCTTTTGGATGCTCTTCTGCAACTTGTGATGCTTTTATTTGTTTAGTAAATCCTAACGGCTTGAACAAAACTTCTTCAGGATTTTTTGCAGTATATTTTATAGGAAAATTAATTTTATCAGCAGGATAAATGCCATATGCAGACTTCTTCCTGTTTCTTCCATGTGTTGTTGCTAATTTTTCCTGAATTTGCATGATTTCTCTTATTTTCTCGTCTGTAAATGTCAGGTTCTTTACTATTGCACACATAGTGTAAGGGCGCATTGTGACTGAGCTATCAATAAGAACTTTATATCCGCTTTTTTTAATTTTATATTCTTTTAACCCTGTTTTGACGCCAATGAATGAACTTAATGCTCTTGCAAAACCCTGTTCAGAAAGCATATCTGGCCTGTTAGGAAATACTTCTACATGAATCTCATTACCTTCAATCTTTTCCAAGTCTGTGCCAAGCATACTAATTCTATCCTTTAATATGTCTAATGGCAGTTTTTTCCCAACTAATTTTTCAAAGACTTCTTTATTTAATACTACTGTTGGCATTTTCTTCTCCTTGTTATGTTTTTATCTTATGTTTTTTACTTTCTATCAATTCAATTATTCCAGGTAAGAGATTAATATTACCTCATCCATGCTTTCATTTCTCTCAACTGTTTGATATCGTTTTTATATAAATCTCTTAAATCAGTTAGTTTGTAATAATCCATTATAATTCTGTCAAAACCTGGTCCCCATGCTAACACTGGAACTTCTTCTCCCAATAATATTTCTGTTACTTCAGGCCTGAAAATTCCTGCTCCGCCTAGTTCAACCCATTTCTGGTGTATTGGATGAAATACATCTATCTCTATGCTCGGTTCTGTGTAAGGAAAATACGCTGGCCTAAACCTTGCCTGTGGAAAACCCATTTTTTTGAAAAACATTTTCAAGTATCCCAATAAATGCTTGAAATTAGCATCAGGATCAACAACAATACCTTCTGTCTGATTAAATTCAAACAAATGCGACCAGTCTAAAGTTTCATTTCTGAAACATTTGCCTAGTGCAAAATATTTTGCAGGCCAATCATCTTTTTTTAACTGCGCTAATGTTTTCGCGCTTAAAACAGTGGTATGTGTTCTCAATACATTTCTTTTTGCGTCTTCAGGGTTCCATTTATACCCCCAGCCAGAGCTTCCTGTTTTGCCGCCATTTTCATGCGCATTTCTTACTAAACCAATGAATTTCTCATTTGGCAATTTTCCAAGAGCAGGATCACCTATATAATATGTATCTTGCATTTCTCTGACAGGATGATCTTGGGCAGTAAACAATGCATCAAAGTTCCAAAAAGAAGTGTTTAATATATTTCCTTTCATCTCTTTAAAACCCATGTCCAACCAGATTCTTTTTGCATATTCTATTGCCTGATTAACAAAATGTCTTTTGCCGCCATAAATCTTCGGAACATTAATCTGCACATCATACCTTCTGAATGTTTTGCCTTTCCATTCGCCTGTCTTAAGCATTTGTTCTGTTAGTCTATCTACTACTTTTATCTCATTGAACCCAGAACCAGCTGAAATAATCTTTTTTCCTACTTCAGTAAGTTCAGCGCTCCATAATTTTACCAGCGCTATTGTAATAAACTCTCTTCTTTTCTTGAATGCATCTAACACAAATTTTTCTTCTGGCTTTAATGTTTTCAAGTCAATAACTCCAGATGATAATTTTTTCAAGAACTGTTCTTCAAGAGATTCTTTAGAAACTAATTTTTTGCCCTGCTCTGTTATAGAAACCCACATTTCTGCGCCTTCTTTTTTAACATCAATTGCTGCCTTACCTTTTAAAATACCTATGCAGGCATTAACTTCTTCTCTTTCAAGTTTTGTAGAAGCTATTAATTTTGAAAGTGATAATGGCTTGTCTTTTATTGCAAGAAGGAATCTTTTCTCTGGCAAACCATAGTTTAAAGATGACAAACCATTTTTATCTAATTGCGCAATCTCTTTTAAATCTTCTTTTAAGTTAACGATACCTTTGTTTTGCAGCCATTGAAATGCTCGCATTACTTCTGGCTGGGAAAGTGCTGAGGAAGTCATTGCTTCATCCAAGGTTTTTGATTTAGCTAAGACAAGCAAAACCTTTCTTTCTAATGGGTGAAGACCCTCTATTATCTTTCTAACTTCCATGAGAACTAAACAAACCAAGCCATATTTATAAAAGTTACGAATAGGATTAGTTGTCTTTTTGTATTTATTTAGTTTCAAGTTGAAGCCGCATGTTCATTATTGAAGGTTTTGAATAACTTATAAAAATAGTCAAAACCTTCAATAGAGCCGCTTTGAAAATCAAATAAAAAGAGGGTTATTCAAAGCTCTCTATACAAAAATTAGTGTCCGTGCCTACACGGTGGACTTCGTCCTGCAAACGTACTGAGAGCGGAAAAAAATCCTAAGAAATAGGAAATCAGCCAAACAAATACATCTTTTCCTGAAATTATTTTCTATTTAATAAACTTAAAAATCGTAAGATAAGAAAAAATAAATAAAAATAATTTGATTATTTAACTGGTTTCATACTCTTCCATGCAAGGTCGTACAATTCATAAATTGCATTTGCAAAGAATGGTGTGTTTATCCAGATGCCGATATCATATGTTGGGTGCACTTCTGCGTCATCCATTACCATAAAAACAATCTCTTTGCCGTCTACAACACAGAATCTTGCCTTTGAATCAGTATGCCTTACATCAGCAACATCTTTAATATCTTTCATTGCATCAGCGCAATCTTTTGTTAAAGGAGCTGCAATTCTTATTTTGACGCCTCTCTTTTTGAGTTTCTCAAAGACTGGCTTAAAACCTTCAATCTTTCTAATAAATCCCTGAGATGTTGTCATAATAATAACTGACTCTTCAGCATTTCTTATTGTTAATTCAAGATGATTATACAGATTATGCCTTCCCCTTAAACTGCCGCTAAGGTCAGTTGGCTCTACTAAATCAATGCCTTGTGTATGCAGTGTGTTTAATTCTTTAAGAACTTCAGTATTCTTAAGCTCGTCTAATCTTCCCATTTTTTCATCTGCATCTTTTTTCATGTTTTTCTTAACACGCTCAAGAACTTCTGTTGGTGGAACAGCTAAATATTTTATTGGCTTGCCAAGTTTCATAACAACAAAACCTTTTTTCTCAAGGCTTTCCAAGACATCATAACTTCTGCTTCTTGGCACGTTTGCAATATCGCTTAGCTCACCAGCAGTTGAAACTCCTCTGCTCAACAATGCTGCCCATATTTTTACTTCATAAAGGTTTAATGAGAAATATCTTCTCAATTTGCTTAAAAACTCTTCTTTTACTATCATCTAATTCACCCCGCCTTTTTTACTGATTGTCTTGTGACAATAAAAACGATGTCACCCCACAATTAATAAAATTGGTATACTACTATTAAAATGTTACGGTTTTTATCCGTCTTTAGGAACTACTTTTCTTAAAAACATAAAAATATTCTTTTCTGACTCTTAAGTAGAAACCTTATTAACTCAGAATCATATCTGATATATAAAGATTACCATAATAAATTATATAGTTTTGAGGTTATGATGAAAAAATACAGAAAAATTATTCTTATTTTGGTTTTAATTGCTATTGAAAAAACTATTGAGGGTTTTGAATAACTTATTAAAATCCTCAAAACCCTTAATAGAGCTCTTTGAAAAACCCATTTTTATAAAGTTTTTCAAAGTTCTCTATTTATTGATTATCTTCTATCCTTTCGTCAACAAACGCTTTGAGCTTTTTTGCCTGCTCATCTATTTTAATAAGTACAGAAATATCGCCAAAGCTATCTTCAGCACATTCTTCACAGTAGTAATCATTTGTGTCTTTTATGGCAAACTTAGCCTTTTCCCCGCAAATAGTGCACTTTTTGTCCATTTACAACCTGAAAAGTCAATATAATTTTTAAAGTTTGTGGTGTGAATTTTATAAAATGCCAATATTCTCATATTATTTTATTCTTTGCAATTTTCAACAAAAACTCTTTTGTTTGGTCCACTATCTCTTTATCTGTCTCAAATGTGAACTTTATACTAAATCTTTTATCATCTTTTAAAGAATCAAAAACATTTATTGCTTTTAAATTAGAGATATTTTTGATGTTTTCATACATACTTGTCATATAATCAGAAAGATCAAGATTGCCAAAGGTATTGTAAAGTGTGTTACCATATATTGTTATTGTATGCGGCGTTGACCTCTGAACACCAATATAAACATTGTAGCCAATTGACTTAAGATATTTTCCAACAAGCCGGTTTATGAAATTGTTTTTCTCGACTAAAATATGGCATTCTGCACTTTTTGCAAATTTTTTAAGGAATTCCATCTGTTTTTTGTCCGGACCAAAAAATGCAATATTTTTTACATGCATAATAAACACTTTTTTGCCGTTATTCCTTAAAGTGTCCGCTTCAATGTTAAAAGACATAAATTCAAATGCTTTGCCTATTGTCGTGAAAGAAATAGATTTCATCTCTTTTGTGTAAATCTGCGGGCATTCTTTATTTTTGTATTGTTCAAATATTTTCTTTATATTTTCAACCCACTTTATTTCAATACACCATTTATTCTTCTTCTTTTGAACAATCCTTTCTTCATTCAATGAATTAAGAATTTTGTTTATACCTTGATATGTGGCAGAGACACCATGCTTATTCTTTATATCTTTCTTGATATCAATCACGCTTAATCCATTATGGCCGTCAGAAAACAATAAAGTATTCATTACTAAATTTTTAAGCGATGTTTCAGGCGGGAATATGTTTTCTATCATTTTTGTCACATTTAATTCAAAAAAAATGGGTTATAAACCCTACAGCTCTGCTGTGACCCATTTTTAAGAGTAAACCTCCCATCTGAAGCGTTGGCAAAATAAAGCCCCGCAGCTCTGCTACGATTGGGAAGTTTACTTATTAAATAATTTTATGTTTATTAGTGTTGACTGTATTTATTAGATGAATATTACGTTTCTATTTAAACGTTTTGTTTAATCTTCTTTAAACCATGAATTTTTAATCCCTTGTTGCGGCCCATATTGAATGATTAACAAAAAAAAGATGCGAAAATTTGCAAAAGTTTACTTTAAGGCGCAGTTTCCATCATTATTTCCTCCTTTTCCTGCTTGGATGCATCTTTGGGTGACTGACAGATGCAATGAATCGTGCGGTTATTGTTATGTAAAAAATAATGCTTCTAAAAATCCAGATATAAGTGTAATAAATGAATGGATATCACATGCAAATGATTTGGGTGTGGCAGTCATTGCTTTTATGGGCGGGGAGCCAACATTAAGGAGTGATCTTGCCGAGCTTATTAATCATGCAGATTCCAAAAATATTATTATATATCTAACTTCAAACGGAAAATTATTGTCTTATGAAAGAATAGCAGAGCTTGCAAGAGCAGGTTTAGATGTTTTGGAGATTTCAATAGATGGCTATGATAAAGTTGAAGGCTCAAACAAAACATTAAACCATGATGAAACTGTCTTAGATGTCTTAAAACAAGTTCATGACGAGTATGGATTAAGATATAAGATGCATCAAGTTTTAACTCCGCAGACAATTAGTGAAACTCCAAAATTATTGGAACTAGCAGCGAGAAGAAACTTATCTATTTCTTTCGGTCTTGCACCTGAAACATTTGATATTAAACTAGATCAACTAGGATTATATGGATTAGAAAATATATGCACACTTATAATAAACAAAAAAAGAAATGGTGTTCCGATAGTAAACCCTATTTCATATTTTTCTGAAGCAATAAACTATTTTTCTGGAAGAGTAAATTGGAACTGCGATATAGGCAGATATTTTATTCAGGTTGCAACTAACGGCATGGTTTACAAGTGCTCTAAACTGCGCGATGTTTTACCTGTTGGATTCTTAGACGTTGATTTAGATTATTTTAAAAATGATGGCCATAATAAAAAAGAATTACTGCAGCAATGTATGCCTTCTTGTTACTCAGCCTGTGCATATACAACTTCTTATATTAGACAGCATCCATTATACCTACTTTCAACACTAATAAAATTAACGTAAATTATGCTCTTTTTTGTATTTGTTTAGTGTACGTAAAGAATCCCCAGCACTTTAGTGCTGGGTCTCGCTATTTTCTCAGAAAAATTTAAGATGCGGCTTCGCCGCAGTA
>JAGVYH010000062.1 GCA_018303325.1 Candidatus Woesearchaeota archaeon | reverse complement strand
GGCAAGAAACATCTAATTTGCGTCTTTTTCTCATGGGTATCACCGAGAATAAGAAAAGAATAACTAATATATTAATGTATCGTTATCTCAGACAGTGCCCTTTATATATTTTTCGGTTATAACTACTTAATAAGAATAACAAGTTGTTCTGGTAAGCGCATTTGGTTTTTGCATCAAAAAAATTATTCAAAAAGAATTAGAATAAAAGAAAAATAAAAAATAAAAAATATTTACGCTTCTATGTCTGTTATAGTTTCTATGCCAGCCATATTTACGCTTCAACTCCTGCTTCAGCGCTTTCTTCAGCTTCTGCCTGAGATGCTATGTCTTCTGGTGTTGTTTCTGGCAGTTTTCCGTTGTATACTTTTAAGATTTTGGTAATTATCTCTGCCAATGTTTTATGCGCTTCTGTTACTGCATCTCTTGCTTCCTGTAATTTTTTGTTGGATTCAACAATTAAGTTATTAAATTCTTCTTGGATTTCTTTTGTGTCAAATCCTTCTTTTCTTATCTCTGCTGCTTTATTTTTTATGTCTCTTGATTCAGTGTAAAGAGTTCTTGCTTTTTCTATTTGATTGCTGAAGGTGTTGATTAAAGCATTAACTTCTTCTGGAATTTCAATTCCTCTAAGTTCAGCTCCCTGAAGCATTTGGTCAAGTTTTCTTTCAAGGACATTTGTTCTGACTAATATATCTTTCATCTTATCCTGCATTAATTCAAGTGCCTGTCCTTTTGTAACTAATCTGTATTCTTTCCAAAAGTCCTTAAGCTCTTCTGTAACTACTTTTAATTCTTCTTTTGTTGTTGCTGCGTCAACCCTAGCGCGAAGGTCATCTAATTTTACCAAACCATCTTCAATTTCCTTGACTTTTTCATTTACTTCTTCTTCTGTAAGAGATTCTGAGCTTTTCACTCTTTCCTGTATTGTAATCAAATGATTCTTTAACATTTCAATTGACCTTAGCAAATAATCTTTTGCAGTGTCAACCATTTCTGTCTCAGAGTATTCTGTGCTGCCTTCTTCTTTAAGCTTTTTTAACTCAAGGAATCTTGCTTTTCTGGCTCTCATCTCTTCTAATTCATTCTTATAAGCTTCTTTAGCTCTAAGATATCTCTGTCTTGATTCAGACAGTTCTTCTTTAGCAATAACCCTTCTCTTCACAACTTGTGGTTTTACAAGTTCCTTTAATACGTTTTTGCACTCTTCAGTATTTTCCAAGCACCATTTGTATCTGGCTCTTGTGAAATACTTAGACATTACTTCCTTTTCTTTCTCGCTTAATGATGTTAATTTTTCAAGTAATTCAGGATTAAGTTTTATAACATTCATTGCTTTTTGCAGGTCATATGCTGGAAGTGCTTTAAGAGCAGATACTTTCTCTTCTGCACCTTCTTTCATATCTTCCTTTGCTTCTTTTATTGCCCAGATATTGCAGTGGTACAATGCAAAATGCTTTACATAATCTGCTGGCTCTTCCCAAAATTTGTTCTGAACATCTCCAACACAGGCATCTACATTATCATGTTCGGTTTCAAAGACAAATTTTCTTATCTCTTTATCCAGCTTAGCTAATCTGCTTACTAATGCGCCCCTATCTTCTTTAACAGAATTAACCATCTGCCCTAATTTCTTGCCTTTGAATTTAGAGGCTGGAAGAACAGCTGTTCCGTCTTTAACTGGCTTAGGTGATGGCTCTGCGGTAGCCTCATCACTTTGTTCATCTTCTTCTGCTTCAGTCTCTTTAATTGTAGCCCATGCTATACAGAAATGCTTAGCTGTGTCTTCAACAAACTCAGCATTTTTTGCCCAATATACATTTTGTACATCTCCAACACATGCATCTATATTATCATGAGGATTTTGCATTACTAATGTTCTAATGTTAGATACTAAATTATCTAATTTTGTTTTTTCATCTTCTGAGCCAAACTTCCAGATATTACAGAAATGTTTCGCTGAATCTTCAACAAAATCAGAATTCTCATCACCAAAATTTTCCTTAACACCAACAACACAAGAATCAACATTATTATAAGGTGTTTCTACAATAAACGCCCTAATATCAATCATTAACTTGTCTAAATCTGTATTTTCACTTGCTCCATTATTCTCATTATCATCCTGAGCAAATGCCAACGGCACTAAACTAATAAGATATATTGCCATAACCAAAAACGCATATAGTTTTTTCATTTTAATTTCCTCCGCTTGTTTTATTTTTTGTTTTATCGTTTGTTTTACGTGTTTGTTTTACTTATATTTATTTTATTTATCGTTTATTATTTAATATTTTTTATTTTATCATAAATAAGTAGGAAGAATATACTGCAACAACAAAATGATTAATCCACTTTGTTTGTTGTTGCAGTATATTGTGCCCCATCATTTACCTAATTAATTTTGTGGGACACAATACAAAAGAGCTGTTATGGGGAAACAGGTGGAAAGGGTGTGTTGCTCCAATCCATTATCTTAATTGCTCTTCTGCACCTTCAAACCTTTAATTTCAGCTAAGTTTCAGTTAAATGCTGAATAGTTATGATGGTTAAATGCAAGTTAAATGCTGAACTTAACTTATGACATCAGTATAAACATCAGTTAAGTATGACATCAGTTAGACGCATATTGTTTATAAACATACTTTCCATGAAACTTAAGGTAAAGTTTATGAAAGCGTTTAATACTTTACAGAGCCTGAATTGAAACTTATTTTAGAAAAAGAGGCGAAATAAGATGTTTTGGAGCTAAAAGAGCAAAATTGAAACATAAAATTTTTAAAGTATCATGACACATATAAAAAATATGAGCGGACATGATTTAAGTTTTTATGAAGGGCTGGAAGAAGAAGAACATCATCATCACCATAATTTAGAAACTGTAATCAAGATAGCCATTGCTTTTCTGATAATTCTTATACTGATAAAAGCTGCAAGTGGTGCTGTGCTGAAAGGAAGCACATATGACATAAGCCTGAATTCATTGAATAATGTGATTGTGAAAGTAAATACAGAGCCATCCCAGCAGATGATAGTAAAGGAAGGAAGTTATTCTTTTAATATACCCCAAGGTAAATATAATATTAGTGCTGAATATTTTGAAGATAATCTCCTGAAATACAAAGACTTTAAAGAAATTGAGATAAAAGATGATGGTGAATTTGTTTATGATCTCATTCTGTTCCCGACATTTGATGAAGAAGACACTTTGTTTAAGGATGTTGATTTTAGTGTTCCTTATGAAGATGAAAAGATTAATTATAAGTTAATTGCTGTGATAATTATAATTGCTATTATTATTGTGGTTGGTGGATACTGTTTATATTTATTTTATAAAAAGAATAAAGGAAAAGCAAAGGAAGAAAAAGAAGAGAAAAAACAAGAGAAGAAACCTGAAACAAAATCTACAAAATCTGAAATCACTGAAACAGATAATTCAGATGAATATTATACCAAGATATTAAAGATAATCAAAGAGCAGAAGAGAACAACGCAAAAAGAAATAAGGAAAGATATACCATTGTCAGAAGCAAAGATTTCATTAATACTGTCTGAAATGGAGCATAAAGGAATTATTGAAAAAATAAAAAAAGGCAGAGGAAATATTATTGTACTGAAAGATAAATGAAGATCTTGCGCTAAAGCTATGCTGCTAAAACCATGCCATTTCTAACAAAATACTAATAAAAAGAACATCAACCATTAAATTTATAAATAACATACGAATTATTCTAAAAATTAAGAGTGAGATTCAAGCTAATTTAACTTGAAAAGCAGAAATAAGCAATAAATGAAACATAAAAATAAATAATAAACAAATAACAATAAAAACATAATAATAACAGGTTAAAACATGGCAACTGAAACTGGGGAAGCAAAGAAAACTAAACCTACTGAAGCTGAAGGCTCTGAAACAAAGAAAACAGAAGTAGTTAAAAAATCTAAAGTAGAGTCTTCTATCCAAACATGGAAAAAGAAAAACTGGTACCCAATCATAAGTGAGAAACTATTTGAGAATAATGTTCTTGGAGAAACACCACTTGAAGAATGGAAGAAGGTAAGTGGAAGAATAATAAACGTAAATATGATGACTATCACAGGCGAGATGAAAAGGCAGCATATTAACATTATTTACAAAATAACCAATTTTAAGGATAAGAAGCTTTATGCTACACCAATGGGGTATAAAATATCAAGCGCTTATTTAAAAAGAATAGTAAGAAGAGGCAGAAACAGAATTGATGATTCATTCTTGGTAAAAACCATCGACAATAAGGTTATGAGAATAAAAACAATCGCTGTAACAAGAACTTTAACAAAGAGATCCCTAAGAAGCAAATTAAAAAGAATTTTGGTATATGAAACTGCTGAGCTTGCAAAAACAGTTGATTTCTTCAGATTCTTAGAGGAAGTATTAAGATACAGATACCAGCTTACAATCGGCGGAATGCTCAACAAAATAAGGCCAATTAAGCAGGTTGAAGTTAAATTATTGGAATTGGTTGACATTGACCCAAAATTAGTTCCTAATTATTCATTCAAAGATATAAGAGAACTTCAGGAAAAATATAGAAAACCAAGAGAAGAAAGACAGGAAGAAAGGCCAAGAGTTCATGAGCAAAAAACAGAAGCGAAAGAATCAAATACTGAAAGCGTTGCAGAACCTACAGCAAAAAAAGAAGTTCCTGTGCAAGAATAAGTGTGGATTTGATAGCATATTTTTTCTTTATTGATTTTTATTGATAATGTTTATTAAATAATTTTAATTTTCTAACTTGTTATTAAATTCTTTTTTCTTAATTTCTTTTTTCCGCTCTCAATCTGTTCGTAGGATGAAGTTCACCGTCACATGAAAAATAAAAATAGGTGCTGGGTGTTGGGTGCTAGGTGCTAGTTACGATGAATTATCGCCACCAGCACCTAGCACCCAGAACCTAGCACCTAGTTTTCATAGTGAACTGGTTGGACATGCCAGGAACGAAACAAAAAAAGATTGAAAAACTAAACCTTCTCTGCAAGTTTCCATAAATTCTCAAAATAATCTTCAAAGATTTTGCTTAGAATTTCGTTTTCTATCCACAAAGACATATAATCTTCTTCTTTGTCTTTTTTGATGGAAATCATTAAAATACTGCTGTCCCATACAGCAAACCTTGTCAATGGTGAAGTATAATTTTTAATATCAACACCAAACTCCTGCCTTGCTTTTACAAAGGGTGTTGTCTTGGCATTAATCGGGCCTAAATAACGAATAGACACTTTTCTTTTTATTGCTTCTTTTTCTAAATCTAAAATCTCCCTGTCAGTTTTCCAGCTTTGCACAATACCGATAGATGTTTTTTTTGTTCTTTGTGTGACTTCTTTCATCTTTTTAAAAAATCCTTCATAACCCTTGATAATAGAAAATGTTCCTTTTTCCACTATTTCAATGTCGCTTTTTAAGACGTCGATTTCTTTTTTTAGGAGTTCCAAGTCTTCAATCCTGTTTTTTACTTCAGAGCCAAGAACATATTTAGGATTATTTGCTTCGTAAACAACTGGTTTTTGCGAGACTTGCATAATATATCCTTTTTCATAAAGCCAGCTAAGAACTTCATAAATTTTTGAAGAAGGTATTTTGCTGTGCTTAGCGATTTCACAAGGCGTAGCTTTTTTTAGCTTTAATAATGTTATGTATGCTGATGATTTGTATTCGCTGAAGCCAAGTTTTGTGAGGATGGGTTTCATTAACTACTAAGGGTAGAGAAGAAGTATATAAATATTATTGAAATGAAACGTGTTATATTTAGTTAAAAAGATTTATAAAATCACCTCTGTTTCTCGTAATATGCAACCACATCAAAGAGATAAACTATTGGAAGAAATTGCTGGAAGAACACACCCCGAATATCAAGATGAAGATAGTATTCGAAGAGTATTTGTAGTGGGTAGTATTGGTGCAGGTAAATCCTCTTTTTTATATGCTGTCCATAAGCAGCTTCAATATTCTAATGCAGGAATAAGGATTGAACAAAAGAGGGCAACAAGCGCTAATCAACTTTCTATCCAAAGGACTCTACATAATGTAAGAAGAGCTAATGCAACTATTGAACCTGAAAAGTTAGTCTTGTATACTTATTCTGAAAAAGGAATAATTCCAATTGACATAGTTGCAGAAGGTAGCCACGAGAATGCAAAAAGACTCTTAAGAGAAGGAGAAGAGATAAACGCTAATAATTTTAAGGTCATTATATTTTGTCTGGATTTGTCCTTTTTAGATTATTTATTTAAGAATACATATTGGGATTCTGAGTGGTCCACTGAATCATCATTTGGAGGATATGTTCACAATTTAGATGAATATTCAAAATTCAAAGGAGATTTAAATATTAGTGTATATAAAAGCTTGTTAGTATCAATCAAAAAGTGTGATTACTGGAAAAGACAAGGTGTAACAATCATTCCATTTTTAACACATTATTGGAGTGTCGAACAAGACAGAAAAAAGGAATTATTAGAAGGTAACTTATTGGATAAGATGGATGATAAATTTGATGCTGATTACAGCTCTCAAACAATAAGTTCATATTTAATGCAAATATATCAAGAAGAAACAAAGAAAATGAGGAGGATAGTGAAATTATCAGAATTATTCGACTGCGCGCCAATACCTGTTGACTCGAGAACAAAGCACCCATACGGAATAGAAGAAGCAGCTTATCAGATTGCCTTAGCTGTCACAGGAAAAGAAGAGTTAAGATTGATTAGCTTCTCTAATCACAGAAAAGATACGAAAAGAGTTGTTAAGTACAAATCATTAGTTTAATTTTATTTTCATTCTGTTATCCAAAATCGTTTTATTTGTTTAATTTATTGAATTGTAATAAACCTATTTTTTCATTATGAAATAATGTGTTAGTCATGAAACAGAAAAATCGTATTTGTTTAGCTGATGTCCTGTTTCTTAATCTCTTTTTCTCGCTCTCATTCATGTTTCCCGCTCTCAATCCAGTCTAGGGACGAAGTCCACCGTCTCATGATTTTAGTTTAAGTTTTTTAAGAGTTATATTAAAAAAATAAACTTTGTAAAAATAAATTAAATATCTTCATGAGACGGGTGGCTTCGCCCAGGAACTAAACAAATACGAAAAATCAAATTTATAAAATGAGAAGAATTTCCTTCTTTAAGCAAATAGATAATATATATGTGATAATAATGGCAATAACAACTATATTTTTTGACATTGGCGAAGTTCTTTTCGCAGATTGTGACACTCATATTAATAGAATGATATCTGAAAGGTATAGCGTCCCTGAGGAAAGAGTATATCATGCACGAAGAGAGTTATGGCAGAGGTTTGGAACAGGAGATATGACAGAAGATGAATTCTGGAGAGGAGTTTATCAAAAATGCGATATTAAATATGGTCTTAGTGATATTGACTGGATTAAAGCAGAGATTGTAATAGAACCATTTAACAGCAATATTGCGCTTCTTGAAAGGCTAAAAGATGTAGGATATTTTTTAGGCATTATATCTAATCACTCAAAGGAATGGAGTCACAGGATTATGGCAACAGAAGGATTTAGTGTTCATTTTGACTATGTTGTATTTTCTTGTGATGATAATGTGAAATGCTTAAAACCTAACGAAGGAATTTATCATGCTGCATTAAGATACTGCGGCGAAACACCTGAAAGCTGCCTGTTTGTTGACAATAAACAGGCAAACATTGATGCAGCAGTAAAATTAGGCATGAATGGTTTTGTTTATAACAGAAGGGGAGAGCAGGATTTAGAAGTAATGTTAAAACAGCAGGGAATTAGTTTTGACGTTAGCAAGTGTTAATTTAGTAACAACTGATGGATTTAGCAAAAAAGTTAGATTAATTATTTGTTGATTTGACCTCCTCTTCGGGGCAAGCCCTCGACCTTCGGTCGACCCCTCCACTTCGTTTCGGGGCGAAGATTCCTATTAATTGATAATAACTTGGCGTGA
>JAGVYH010000028.1 GCA_018303325.1 Candidatus Woesearchaeota archaeon | reverse complement strand
TAATCGGAACATTAGTGACTAGCAGAAAGTGATTTGATTATTAGGAAATAACTTTACATTAATTTCAGTTTATCCGAAAATTAAAGTTATTTCCTATAGAGAGCTTTGAATAACCCTTTTTATTTGATTTTCAAAGCGGCTCTATTAAAGGTTTTGACTATTTTTATAAATTATTCAAAACCTTCTATAGTTTGTTCGAAAACTAATTCCATTTGGTATAAGTAAGCAGTATAATGTCTAAAATTATTTTTACATACCAAAAAACATATAAATCTCTTTGTATCAGAAAATATTACAATGAAACTTCAGCTTAAAAAAAAGGTGAAAAATCCTACGATAATCGAGGGATTTCCAGGATTTGGTTTAGTCGGAACAATTGCAACAGAATATCTTCTTGAGCATCTTGAATGCGAACAGATTGGCAAATTCTGGTTTGAAGATCTGCCTGCAACAATTGCAATCCATTCAGGAAAGGTTGTTGACCCAATTGGCATTTTCTACAACAAAAAGTATAATATTGTTATTGTTCATGCCATTCTTACAACAAATAAAATAGAATGGAAAGTTGCTGAAATGATAGAAGATTTAGCAAATCAAACAAAAGCAAAAGAAATTATATGTTTAGAAGGTGTAGGAACTGGTGCTGGTGACGACGAAAATGCGCCAAAAGAGCCAAAAGCATTTTATTATACAAACAATATTAAGAAAGAGGGTATTCTGAAAAAATATGCGCAAAAATTAAATGAAGGCATTATTGTCGGCGCAACATCTGCATTATTATTAAAAAGTACAAAAGAGATTACTGCTTTATTTGCAGATACTCACAGCCAACTGCCTGATTCAAAAGCAGCTGCAAAATTAATTATATTATTAGACAATTATATTGGCTTGAATATTGATCCAAAACCGCTTCTTGAAACAGCAAAAAGATTTGAAGAAAAATTAAAAACAATGCTTGAGCAGGGCAATAAGACACAGGAAGAGATAAAAAAGAAGCAGTTAAGTTATGTTGGGTGATTTATTTTTCTTTTGACTATTAATTTTTTATAGATTAGATATAGATTTTCGTTTAAACATAAATTAGTTTTCAATTAATGTGTTATCTTCACAATTATTTTGTACAATTTGTCTTTCTAAATCTACTTCACCAGCAACTTGTCATATTTTCTCAAGTCAGGAGTTATAAGGTAAGGCACATATAAGCTGCTGTCGCTTTTGCTTGAGGTGTAATACCTGTGCAGAAGATTCGCAACTCTATCAGCAAGATTCACTATTTCAAACTTAGTGTCATTCTGTGCGTCTGAATTTATATGTGGTGTTGAAGACACAAATTGTCTGAGTTTTCTTAAATCCTCTTCGCGTAATGGGCCATCAATTATAACCCTTTCTAAGATAACCCTTTCTAAATCCCCAACATTCTCTCCTGAAAAACCAGCTATTAATTCTGAATAAGCTATCAACCGTATATTATGCGGACCATATATTATTTTATAATCTTCTGGAATAAGAAGATGTTTGAACTGTCTGCCACCTAATTCTGAGAAAACATTGCCATTGTTTCTTCGTTTTGGCAAAATTTCTGTTGATTCTTTAATATCCTGAGGAAATTGAGAATAAACCCCTACATAGATTTCTGGAAATCTTCCATGATTGGATTCATCAATGCCAAGATATGCTTTACCAGCCATTTAGTTCACATCAGTTTATAGTATTTTTATTAAGATTTCCTTAGAATTTATACAAGAAATTAAGTATGGATTTATTAAGATTATTGAAGTGAAAAGGTAATTAGAAAACAGGATTATAATTAACGAGGTTCATCAATTTCATCTTGCTTATGTTCAACTGATAAATCTTCTCTATTTATGTTCTCATGTGTGTTCTCATATGTATTCTCATGTGTGTTCTCTTCTTTTCTCTCGTTCATTTCCGTTGCTTTCTCTGCTGCTTTTTCCATTGCTTTCTCGCTAATCTTTTCGCTGATTTTCTCGTTCTTCAGCAATTTTTGCAGTTCTACAACATATTTTTGCGTTTCATCAAGATGGTTGTGAACTTTTCTTCTTGCTCTTTCAAATGCCTGCTCAATTGTTGCGCCATTTAGCTTGTAACCAATAATGACTTTGTTCCAAGAATCAATGTAACTGGTTTTTGAAATTAAATCTAACTCTAACCATCTTCTCAGGTATTCATACATTGTTTGTCTTGTAATGCCGGCGTGAAGAGCCATTTCTTCAACAGCCATGATAGCTTTTTTAGGATCTTTTTCTCTAGTAGCTGTTTTACTCTTTTCGTATAATTCAATAAGAACCCGATGCATCTTTTCTGTGCTGCCTTTTTTTCTTGGCATTAAACCTAATCTTTGTATAAGAACATCTGCCAATTCATCAGATGTTGCATTTAGCTCTGGCTCAATGTTGGTTAAGATATATTTTGTGGACATTGGTTTCACCTCAATGATGATATGTTCGTATTTGTTTAACTGGTTAATGTTTTTTGACCGCTCTCAACCCGTAACTAGGGACGCAGTCCACCGTCCCATGAAAAGTTTTTTATGTTTTTTTTAATCGTTACATAATTCGTTTAAGCTTAAAATAATAAAACTTAAACTAAATATAATCATGAGACGGGTGGCTTCGCCTTGGAACTAAACAAATACTATTTTTCCTTAATTATTCTCCCATTTTCCCTTTTTAAAGTTTCACATGATTCCGAATACATTCGGCAAAAACTGACAAAAGGTTTTAAGAAATGAGCATGATGTTTTGGTATGGATAGTGAGTATTATTGTGTTGGGATTGATTCAACTACTATACTAAAAGTTTATGTTTATTACTTTTCAATAGTATCAAAAACAAAACATTTATATATTAATTTAATTAATCTTATATTTGATTATGGCAAAACTCACACTTGAAAGAATAATCAGCGCATTAGTTAAGCCAGTTATTGGACTTGGAATAATGGGCGCTATATTAACATTAGAACCAAACTCTGCTAATGCCCAAACATCACCTACTAATCCTGATGCACAGTCAACTGAGATGAATCCTTCTGGTACTTCTGATACATCCACTACAACACCGACAACAACTTTTATAGATACAGCTGATGCTGATGGCACACCTGATGCTGATGCAGATTCTTTTGAAGCTGTTGAAGCTAGCGCAAGAGAAAACTGTAAAAATACAACAATTGAATTGAAACTACAATCTGTAGAACAATATGTAAAAAAGGGAGGAATAAATAAGAAAGAATCCACGGAATTATCAAGATTATTAAAAAAAACAGAGATTAGAGTATGCAGTGATAAAGAATTTACAGATGATTTAAACAGAGTATATGAACAAATTAATGAAACGCTCGGTTTCACTTCTGGAGTAGATATTGATTATATTACCAAGAATTATGAAACATTAAAAAAGAGATTAAAAGAAGCATCACCTGCGCAGATCAGGCATAATTTAGATTATTTTCAAAAATTAGGTTCAAAAGATAAAAAAAAGCTTGCTTGGAAGTTCTTAAAAACCCATCCTAAGGATGCGTTAGCCTTATGTTTAGGTGAAGCGCCTGAGAAATATATTCCTCCACTAAAAAAAATGATTGACAAAACAGACGGAATCTCTGTATATGTAGCAATGATGGGATTATTCTCGGATCCGACTAATATGGATGATATTTCTTATCGCATATCAGTATTAGAAAGAAAAGGGTTTAAGAACGTTTCTGAAACAGAAATTTCTGATTTATTGAGAGGATCAAATTTTAAGAGAATCGAAACCCTAAGCAAACCTGCATTACTTTACGATAATTTAGGAATTATACAATTTGGATGGTTCTCTACAGAGTTATTGGAACGCACAATTTATACAATCGAACATCCTCAGGAAAAGCCTATTGCAATTTATGTTCTGACAAGACAGCCTGAGATTAATGGAATGATGATAGAACCAGAAACAAATGATGATTATGCACTTCGTGAATTAAAAGATTACGCGCCTATTGCAATCCAGCCAGGAGCAAACAAAAAATTAGAAGACATTTCAAAATATCTACAAGAAAAAGGAATTAAAGCTAAAAATATAACATTCCATTTGCATGGCCTGCAGGACCAAATGCTTGTAGATGGTTATGGTAATGATGCATATTTAATTTCAAAAGCCACAATGAGTGAATGGTTAGAGCCATTAAACCAAATTTTGACAGATGACGCAATAATAATCTTATCTTCATGCTTAACTGGTGCAGGAGATGATAATATTGCGAGGGATATTGCACTTGCAACACACAGAAGAACTTATGCGCCTAGTGAAGAAATGATGGCAGGAATGTTTTGGTATGTTTCACCTGATGAAGTATATTTAGGCAGAGCGTATAAAATGGAAGATGGAGATAGAAAAACATTTACTCCACCAAAAAGAGAGAATAAATTTATGGGTTTAGCTAGCTCAGCATTTGATGAAGTAGTAGATTTGACAAAGATGTATTATTTTCCTAAAGAAGAGGGCAGTACAGAAGTAGAAGATAATATACAAAAAATAAACGAAAAAAGATAGTGAGAAAGACACATTAAAACTCACAATCATAACATGTATTATTTATCTCGCATATCTATGCATCGTCGGATAATTCGTAAAATCAGTTTTCTCGGGTTTAATTTCTTCTTTGATTTCCACTTTTTGGTTTTGACCCATGAATTCTCTCAGCGGATCAAACATTGACAAGCTTTCCAGAAGGGGCTTAATATAATCTTTCCTTGATGAGATGTCAATCCTGTCAAGCAATCCTTTTATTCTCATACCTCTTACATATGCATCAAGATTAGATTCCTGCGTAATAAATGTTTCAGGCTCAACAAACATTCCGTCAATTGCATGTGCAAGGAAAGGAAGGTCATGAATAAGAGCGCCGTTAAAACAAGTATCTGCTGTTGTCAAGTATGGTTTAATGTATTTGTTAACACCGCGCTGGACATTCTGCCAGCCTTCTAATGTTGCAAATGGCGTATGCCCGCGCTCCCTTACATCTCTCATGCTTCTTCTTAATAACCTTATGTCCTCAGCGTATATTTTATTCTCAAGTATGTTACTCTCAAACCCATGAAAGTTTTCTATGTATATTTTATGAATAATACTTGTATCAAATATCTCAAGCAAGGGGGGAAATAAACCTAAATGAGAATCAACTATTGCGAGAGTGTCTTTAGGCAACTCAACTGTTTTAGAGGACGAAGTTTTTGCGCCGTGAAAATCATAAATTGGCATCTCTGCGGTTCCATCTCTCAATAGTTTGTATAAGAATTCTCTTGCACCAGGAATATTAAGGGACATACTTTGCTCATAATCCGGAGACGTTCCTCTCACCAAAGGATGCAGGTGATATGGCCAGAAGAAATTATCAAACTGAACTGCCATTGCTTTTGTTCCTTTAATTTGCAGTTTTCTCTCAATCTTTTTTGCAAGCCATGTTTTTCCAGACGAGCTTGGGCCTGCAATGACAAGAATCTTTAAACCAGACTGTATTTTTGAAGAGTGGATTTTTGAGAGCAATACTTCTGTAAGTGTATCAAGCTGTGTTTCATACCTTATATTCTGCGCATCAATTAGTTGCTCAAGAGTTCCATTTCTTATATGCTCATTAAGCTCATTGATGTTAGAGCAATGCATTTCTCTGTACCACTCGCGCTCCCTTGCAACTGTGGCATCATCAACACCCAATGTTCCCTGCTTTGCTCTGCGATACTGTTCTTCTGTTAACTCTCCTCTTCTAAGAGCATCATGTATGCTGCTGTATAAATAATAATGGTCTACTAATTTATTCAATCCCATATCTCTCATAACATCAGTAACAACATCCTGTATTTGATATATGGTTGGCGGGTTTGGTATATGCGGAAACGCGCCGTTAATTCTGTTAATAATTGCCTTGTAAAGATCATGCGCAACCTCTTCTACAGAAGTATCTTTTAGGTAAGACAAAGGTGTATTTTCGATTATATCGTCGCCAAATGTCGGAACAGAAGAGAGAGACTTGTAAACAGCGGCAAATATCTTTCTGCCGTCAAATGTTGTCTGCTGCCGATTATCTCTCTTTTGAGAATAGATTGGTGTGGTTGTTACAGACCTTATTCTTCTTTCTGTACTTGCGGCGTCAGCTAACCCTAAGTCATCTAACGGAGAATTTGTTTTGAATCTAACTCCTTCTTTGAGTATTTGTTTTTCTTCAGTCATTTTTATATCACTTTACATTCACTTTACAATCCAATCAAATAATCTGCAAGTAGATGAGATAATGTTAATAAACTAAGGAAACACAAATTGATTTAAAAAGATTATTGAAGTAGGAAGGATAGAAAAAATAAACTAAAAAATGGCAAATGAGTGAATGGAGCAAAAAAATCGAAACATATTTATATAAGTAAGGTATAACTTACTTTGGTGATATTATGGAATATGCAATAGCTAAAGTAAGCACAAGGGGACAAATAGTCATACCTACTTCATTAAGAGACGATGTAGAGACAGGAGATGAATTTCTGATGATAAAAGATAATGGAAGAATTATACTAAAAAGTATGAAATCTCTTGCTTCAAAGCTTCGAGAAGATCTTGCTTTCGCTGAAGAAGTAGAAAAAGCATGGCAGGAATATGACAAAGGAAGATTTAAAAGAAAATCTAAGGAAGACTTTCTCAAGGAGCTACGAGCATGTTAGTAATAGAACATAGAGAAGATTTCCTTAAGAAAGTAAGTAAGATAAAGCATCAAACTATTAAAGAACAAATCAAAAAACAAATTGAGAAGATAATAGAAAGCCCTGAAATTGGAAAGCCAATGCGATATAGTAGGAAAGGAACTCGTGAGTTATATGTAAAACCCTACAGATTAGCATATACATATTTTCCAGAAGAAGATAAAATTGTTTTTATTGACCTTTACCATAAGGATGAACAATAGCTTCTAACTTTGCTCCATTTTTCTTTATTGAACGTCGTCCTTTAATCGTTGCAAGCTGTAGAACATTAATACAATAATTCTATTTGTAGACGTTTATCTATTTGTAGAAGTATCTCCTGCTCTACCAAATGAATTATCTATATCAAAGTCATATATTTTATCCTCGATATTTCCTTTGCAATCTCTAAGTTTTACATTGAAAACATAATGTCCACTCTTTAAACCAGAAAAAGTTAGTTGGAGTTCAAAAGGATACTCTTTACAAGCAGAGGAATCAATTGAAGAATAATCTGGATCTAACTGCCGTAGCGGAATCTGGGGAATCTGCGTCAAATTTGGATTATCAACTGTGTTATTTGTAAAACTCATAATATCCATTCCTTCAGAATCATAAATCCTTATATAAGCACTTCCGCGATTTTCTAAATACCAACTAACTGTATTATGATATTTTTCAGCAAAAAATTCCCGAAAAAATACAATAGGTATATATGCACTTGCTATACAAGCAGTTATAACTAAGAATCTTATTGCCCATTTTTGAGAGTTAATTGCCGTGTTTATTAATTTATAATTAAAATCAAATTCTCCTGACTGAACTGCTGCTCTAAATCTTTGCTCAGTTTCATCTGAAACAAGTCGAGGTGAAAATGAACTTGGACCTTCTATACATCCATAAAGAGATTCAATAAAACGTGAACGTCGTCCTTTAATTCTTTTATTCAAAATGTCAGCATAGTGCTGTGCTTCTTTCTCAGTTTCAAACGCAAGATTAACTTGTGTTTTTCCGCCTATTATAGCCATTAAACCAATCTCTGTATAAATAGAAGATATAGAAGAAACCTCTGCGACTTCAGATGTTTTATCAATTGGTGTTCTATCAAAAATACTAATCACGTTAGTGGTAACCTTATTATTAGTTTTCTCATTCTCCTCAGATACTAAAGTGTACAATGTCATAGTGCACGATAATTATCCCTGCTTTATATGGCATTGGGGAGTTAACGATACATAAAGAAGTCTTCCCAACACCAAATTTTAGAGGTTTTGTCCTCTAATATCATTGGAGTTTTTCCATTTTTTGACTT
>JAGVYH010000065.1 GCA_018303325.1 Candidatus Woesearchaeota archaeon | reverse complement strand
ATATTTCTGCTATTGAAAAATCCTGCGGGATTTTTAAGCGCATTCACCAGCAGGTCTTACGCTACGCTCCAGACCTGCCGTACTCTGCGCGGAAAATAGGTGCTAAGTGGGTGCTGGGTTCTAGGTGCTTGGTGCTAGTTACGATGAATTATCGCTGCTAGCACCTAGCACCCAACACCTAGCACCTAGTTTTCATAGTGAAGTGGTTGTGCCCTAGAACTAAACAAGTATAAGATATCTAATCAAAAGATAAAAAGTACACTTCTTATAAAAATATTTAAATAAGGGATGTATTTATATAATTAATATGGGGAAAGAAGTAGAAAACTGGTGGAAACAAGCTCAACGAGACTTAATTAGTGCCAATAATTCTTTAAACGCTAAAGACTTCTATTTATCTGCGTTTATGTCACAACAAGCAGTTGAAAAAGCATTAAAAGCTGTGCTAATAAAAGAAAAAAAAGAATTATTTAAGACACATAATATATCAAAGATAGCGAAATTATTAAATTTACCAGATAATTTGTTAATTAAGATTGCTACACTTGAACCTGTGTATCAAGAAACTAGATATCCTGATGTTTCCTCAAAAATTCCTGCTGAAGAATTTGAAGAAAAGGATGCAATTGAATTTCTTAGTATAGCTGAAGAGGTAATTGAATGGTTAAAGAAAAAGATAAATTAATAAAATTACTAAAAAAATTCAAAAGTGATGTAAATGAAAAGATAAAAGTAGACAAATTAATACTTTTTGGTTCTCGAGCAAAAAAAAAGGCAAAAAAAGACAGTGATGTTGATTTATTATTTGTTTCGAATTCATTTAGGGGAAAGAAATATTTTAAAAGATCACCTAAATTGTATCTGATGTGGAATTATAATTATGATGTGGATATTATCTGCTTAACACCCGCAGAATTGTCTAAAAAAAGAAAAGAAATTGGGATAATAAACCAAGCATTAAAAGAAGGAATTGAAATATAAACTTCATTTTTTCAGATTAAGCATAACCATAAGTAAATAACTGTTCACTTCTTCAGATTAAGCATATCACCGATAGTCAGCGCTGTTTGTTTAGATGCCTTTCCCCTGCTGTCTTCTTCTGTTTCTTCATGCTGCTCAATCAGTTTTATTTTCAAAAATCTTTCAAACTTTCGCGCAAGGACAATGCTTGGCAGGAATTTGCCAGATTCAATATTGTGTATCAAAGATTCTTTTTCAGCAATTTTTAGTGCAAGCTCCTGCTGTTTTAATCCCATTTTCTCTCTTGCATTCTTTATAAGCTGCGGGTAATCATCGTTAATTAACTGAATAATTTCTCTTTTTAATTTGTCAACTGGCTTGGATTCAGTGTTTTCATCTCTTGCTTTCTTTTCCTGTTTACTTAATGGCGGTCTTACTATAGAGATAATTTTGCCAAACTTGGCGCATGCTCTGCATACGATTAATTCAGCGCCTTCAATATCTGCCTTAACCAGTTCACCTTCTTTTCCGCACATCTCACAAAGCATAATTTCACCATACTATTTTTTGTATACTAAAAGCATAATTAAATTGCATTTAATGTAAAGCTAATAATACTGCAAACTTCATCTTATTTAAATTTTTATCTCTTAGAAAAGAATAGAAAAGATAAGCTTTATAAATAACCTCTTAAAGCGAGATTAGGCGAATATACACCAAATATTGAAATATATGGTAAAAGTCAAGAAGAGGTATTCTTATTTTCAATTTTTATAGAGTTAAAACTAGATTTTTGTAACTATTTCTAAGTAATAAAAAACGTAAGATTTATATATCACCTACCAAAACATTCAGTAATACTAATAGATAATCAGAGATTATTCAAAAAAAGAATAAATTAGAGTAAAATTTAAGGTAGACAAAATGATGCATAGGGAAGAAGTTCAAGTACGTGAAAAAACACCTAAGATTCATCTAGTTCCACCTTCGGACAAAGAACCTAAAGAGTATCTTGGATTGGATGAAACTATTTATAGAGAAATATGTGACAGGCTTAATCATGGAAGCCATATTGGCGGTTATGTTTCTGGTGTTGATGGAATTGATTTACTTAATGGCGAAATATTAGATTATGACGAGAGAAGCTTAGAAGGAGAAGTAAGAAATGGAAAGATTTACAGAGGGCATGTATCTCAAATAGCTATAGTAAGTGACGGCATAGTTAGTTTTGGCGAATATGGCTATAAGCATAATAAAATTCCTTATATTGGCGGGGAAGGCAGCGAAGCTAAACAATCAACAGATATACCAACAGAGGCAGAAATAAGTGCAGATACTTTAGATAGATATTCATTAAGCATATTAGAACAAATAGCAAGCAAGTATGGTTTCAGAGTTGTTTCTGAGATTATTCAACCATTCTTCAAAGAGAAATATATACCTGATGCTGTGAAGGTAGCAAAAAAGAATCCACAAAGTGATAAATTTGCGTGGATGTATGAAGATAAAACAAATAGTTCTCAACAAACTAGTGGAACTCCTAGTCCTGCAATTGAATATAAAAGAGAAGCTACACAAGCGTATAACAGGTAATTCTAACCCTCAATAAAAAAACATAGAAAAACGTTCCTTAATTCTTATTTTTTAATATCCTCACCATAAATATTCAAACAACTTTCGCCCTTAACAATTGATTTATAATAACTTATTAAAAATTTAGTATCTGCCTGGCTAAAGCACCCATCTGGATTTAGAATGTCTTTTTTTTGCTGACCAACATCGCCAACATAACAACCGTTAAAATTAATGTGGCCTGTTGTCAAGGTTAGTTTGTCTGATTGCGTATCTGTGCCAGGGCAATAATCCTTGTCATCAAAGACACCATCACCATCTGTGTCTGGGTTATTAATATCATACCATCCTTTATAATTTGTTTGTGATTTTGTGGGTAGTGGAACATTCACTTCCAAATAAACTTCATATTCATTAGATAATCCATCTTTATCCAAATCATTATCATAAGCACCATCACCATTTGTGTCTATTAAACAATAATTTGTGTTTCCGTTTGGTTTAGCTGGGTTGCATATATCCTCTTTTATACAATCCTGTGAACAGGTTAAATAATTCTCAAATGTATCGCAAAGATTACCATCATTATCGCCGTCTTTCCCGCAAGCAGGCGTGAATACAGTAGAAACAGTTGGTGTTGTTGAAGTTATTGGTGTTGAAGGACAAGTCGAACATGTCGGACACGAAGCGCTTGAACAAGCAGTTACACAATCATCATTTTTGCAGCCGAGCAGACATGCAACTTTTTGGACACCAACATTTGTAAGAGCGCCGCTGTCAGTGCTTTTACAGGAATAAATTAGTTTATGTGTTCCTGCTGTGTTGCATGTTTGTTTTTTGTAATTTATTGTCTTTCCTCCAATTACTGTAAAATCAATGCTATTATCTGTTTTTTCAGCACAATTCTCTCCTGTAGTTATACAAAACCCCTTTTCATCACAGCCTGCGCTGGTACCGCCTACTCCAATTGTGTTAAGGCAATCTACAGCATTACAAGTTGGCAAGCTGTTTATGCAGGTGTCTAATTTCTGCTGGACCACGGTGCAATCCTGTGCTGTTGGAGATGATGAACTACAATCACAATCAAGCGCATCTATTTTTCCGTCGCCATCGTCGTCCAGGTTATTATCGCAGATTTCTGATGCACAAGATGAAGAAGTTGATTGTGAAGCGCATGCTCCGCTTGGACAGTTTTCATACATTGTTGTTTTTCCGTCGACAACACCATCGCAGTCATTGTCTATGCCGTCGCAGTAATCAACAGAAATTCCTGGATTTTTGCAGATTGAGCAGAATTTATTTTTCTGTGAAACAATATCCACGGTTCCCGTTGATTCTAATAAAGGAAGATTAATCTGATACTTAGTTGGTATAGTAGCAACAGATATCTGTTCATAACAATCTGCAACAGTATCTGGGCATAAAGAGGGATAGTAACCGTCATCACTTGTATCATCATCGCAGTCTTGTGGCGAACTGTAGCCATCGCCATCATTGTCAACAGGAGCAGTTATAGTTATTGTTGACGATGTTTTCTTTGTTATTGCATCGCTTATTAATGTTCCACCTTTTTTGTCTCTTAATTCTATAGACATGAATAAAATAGTAGATGAAATATCTGCCTTAATGCCGCTTGCTGCTGTAAATCCCAACTCAACTAAATCAATTGGTGCAGATGATGAAGCTGAAACCCCTTTGCTGGTGTCTATATTTCCTTCTATAATCAAAGTTTTGGTTGTGCCAGTGCTAGAAGCAGTAATACTTTCAGTTATGCTCCAGCCATTCAGCAAACTTTTAGCTGATTTCTCTGTGTATATTAATTGGGTATTATCAAATCTTACTTTTATTTTGTAATATTTCACTATCTTTGTTGTATCTGCACTTTTTGGATATGAAACAATATCAACTGTGAACTTATCGCCTGTTAATACTTTTCCTAGTTTTGGATTTATTAATATTTCTCTGGCTAATGGAACGCCTTCTGTTGTAACCTCAGAAAACCCACCCACAGTCATTCCAGTGATAGCATTGCCTGTAATAGAATTTTGTTCGTTAAACTTAAAAAAAAATAAGAAAGTTATAAATATAATACTAACTAATCCTAATAACATTAAAGATTTTAGATATTGAGATGAATTCCCCATTTTTTGACATTTTTAATATAATATGTATTATTATTTCCTTATTTCTCTAAACGCATTCTCAACAATCTCTTCTTTCCAGCCAACTCTATCTAATGATTCTTTTATCTTGTCTTTTGGAACCCCCTTTGCAATTTGTTGATTAATATAATTGACTAATTGAGGCGGCGCATGAGGCATAGGTGTTGATAGCTGTTGTTTAATAGCTTGTTGTACTTGCTGCAGCTGTTCTGGTTTAGTTTCTTTTGCTGGTACTTTTACGTTCTGCGCAACTTCTTGTTTCGTAAACTGTTGTGTAACTTGTCCTGCGCCAACAAACTTCTGTTTTATCCTTTTTCTGAACACAACACCTAATGAGATTAATATTGCAAGAACTATTAAAGCAATTGCGTATATATACCATTCTTTCCATAATTTTCCAGGCACTTCTTCTTTTACGCAGATTTTAGCGTAGCATAATCCGCCGCAGCCATCATCGCCGCAGGTTTTCCCAAAGCAATTTGGCTGACAAATACACATATTGTTTATGCATTGTTTGTCTCCTGAACATTTTACTTCCAATGCACTGTTTGCACCATTTTGACCGCAAAATCCACCGCAGCCATCTGTGCCGCATTGTTTGCCTTGACAATTTGGTGTGCAGGATTTGTATTTCTCTTTTTGAGTAGGAGTTAATTTATTCCAAGCATCTTGTATTTCTTTTTTCTCTTTTGGCACCATTTTTGACCAGTATTGGCTGCCTGTGTATGTTGGTGTTGATTCTATATAGTCTGGAATGAAGTTATCCATGCCTTTTTCGAGGATGGTTAATTCTGATGGGATGTATGTTGTGATTATATCAGCGCTTGAGCCTGATTTACCTAATGAATTTTGAGAATTAAATTTATCTACACTTAGCTTTGTTTTTGGTGCCTGTTTTTTTGCAAGAAATTTAATTTCAACAAATTTATTTGGTTCAAAAATAAATACATTCTCAAAAGGATCGAGTGCGTTGCCACTAATATCTAATTCACCAGATAATTTGTCTATGTCAATTGTATACCCATTTAATAATGGCTGAGCAAGCACATAATCAACAAAGTTTGGATCAAAATAAATTCTGATGTAAAAATTATTCTGTTTCTGCATATTTTTTGAGGAAAACCCATTAACAGAAGGATAAGCAATCACTTCAACAGTAAATTCTTTACCTTCGACAATATTGCCAAGCAATGGATTTATTGAAGCAGTTGAGGGCTGCAAATTTTCAGTTGTTATTTCTTTGGAATTATCTATTCCACTTATAGCTTTGCCGCTAAATCCATCGGCATTCCCAATCCCAATAGCCATTCCTGTTATAGAATTTTGAAGGTTAGTATCAAGAAGTGCAAGGTATGGAAAGTAGATTGTTCCAAGACAAACAATAATTGCAAAAAAAAGATAAGCGAGCATTCTTGTGTTAAGCCAAGAAAGGTTATTATTAGAAGAGTGATTATTAGAAGAAAGGTTATTATCAGAAGAGTGATTATTAGAAGAAAGGTCATTATCAGAAGAGTGATTATTAGAAGAAAGGTTATTATTAGAACATTGATTAGAGAATATAAGCGGTTTAGGATTTGTTTCTTTAAGTGAGTATACATTTAGATTTAGTTTACTTTTGGTTATATGCTGTATTTTAATTTTCTGTTTACTTATAGTTTTTTTATTTTTAATACTCTTAATAGTTTTAAATCTATTTAAAATTCCTTTTTTCATTGCTCTTTTTTTTGTCTTCATCTTAAAGTTATAGATAAATTATATAAATTTCAAAATAAAAAATTATAAAATAAAAAATTAATTAAGTTACTTAATTGTTTCCCCAAACAAGTTAGTACACGTTTCTCCTTTAACTATTGAAGTATAATAATTTATAAGGAAAGTTGTGTCTTTAGAGCTGAAACACCCATCCGGGCTTTTTTTGTTTGCATTTTGCTGCCCAACATCGCCAGCATAACATCCATTGAAATTAACATGCCCTGTTTTAATTGTTAATAATCCACCTTCTGTATTTGTGTTTGGACAATAATCTTTATTATCTTTGACGCCATCTCCATCTGTATCTTCTTTATTAACATCAAAGAAAGGTATTTTTGTGTCTTCATAGGTGTCTGACAAACCATCACCATCTGTGTCTATTGGTGGAACGCATGGTGATTGTGCACACATTGTTTGTGCTGGTTTTGGACAATCATCTAAGCAAGTTATAAAGTGCTCAAAATCTTGACAAGTTCCATCGCCACAAGCAGGTGTAAATGCACCAAGCAACTCTTCTTTTGTTGCTGCAAAATCAGTAGACCAGAAAATACAGGCACCCTGCTCAATTAGACATTCTTGTAAAGAAGTACCACAAGTTTCCTTATCATTGTTACATATAGCTAAATCAATATCACATTGTAGTAATTTACTATTAATAGTTGTACAATCTTGCGCTTGGGCTGGCACAGTACATTGGCCATTTACACATATATCTCCAAGTGCAACAGAATTACATTTTTCATCATTACTTTTGAAGGAGATTTGAGCAGGGTCATATGTTCCTGTTATATCTACTTTATTATTACAATCGTATGCTCTTGTGTTTTCACAGTCGTAATAAACACCACATTCTTTATCATTGCATACTGAGTCAACGTTAGGTATGACTTCTTCATCTATCCCACCAGCACAATTATTATCTACGCCATCACACACTTCGGTAGCAATAGGATTAATAGTATTATCATTATCATCACAATCACCTTTAGTTGCAATATAATTCACTGGTTTTTGGTCAATAGTAGCATATAGCTGACTACTTTCTCCTGCGTAGGCATCTTCATCATTATCTAAATAATATCTCTTTTTAAAAGTGAGTGCAGTATTTGAATAACTATTAATAACTTGAAGAGTGCCGCTATTTTCGCCTTTATCATTAGCAATAACAACAGAACTTAAGTCTATATTTCCTTGAACGACAGAAGAAGGAGGATAATAATTAGGATTTGGTGTAAAAGAAAGCTCTAATAACTCAGTATATGTTAAATAACAAAAAGCATTATCAAAAGAAGATGTTTCTGCAACAATCTTTTTTGTGTTTTGATTTGTATCCTCTATGTTTATGGTCCATGTACCTGGTAATATTACTTTTGCGCTGTTAAAAGTAAAAGCACTTGCGGAATATGAAATTGTTACTTCAAAATGCGTTGATCGATAAAGCTGACAATTATCTTCACTAGCACCATTAACACTTCCTTTTGCAACAACATCAACTGTGAAAGGTTCTCCTTGGTTTGTTGCAGAGTCAATAACAACTACACCGCTTGGTGGGTTTATTGCAGCTGAACCAGAAGAAAGTGATGAAGCAGAAATAATGTTTGCTTGCTCTAAAATACCACTAATCGCTTTTCCTGCCAATCCAACACCTTCTGTTTCTTCGCCTGCTTCTGGTGTTGTTAATATCGGTTGTTGCGCAACTCCTTCCTGTGGTATTACTTGCGCTGGTGTGGTTGGAAGTTTTTCTTTTATAGAAAATATCCATAATGCAACAAGCAGCACAATAACAATCGCTGCGCAGATAATAAATATGTTTTTATGCTGACTGGAAATATTGTTCTTACTAGAACTCTTAACCTCATTTTTTGCCATGATTTCACCTTTTTTGTTTAATTAATATGTTATACTATATGTTAATCATTGGTTTATTTTATTAGATGTTTATATATTTTTTGAATTTTACGGGTATATCATTACTCAACCAGAAAAAAGATTGTAAAAACTAAAAAGATTGAAAAAAAGAAAAAAGATTGAAAGAACAAAAAAGAGTGTAAAAACTAATTCATCATGACTTGTTGGACATG
>JAGVYH010000058.1 GCA_018303325.1 Candidatus Woesearchaeota archaeon | reverse complement strand
TCTTATTCCCATTTTTTGACACCTCTTATTGCTTTTTATTTACTCAATTTATTAAAAGATTTCGTATTCTAGGTGTCAACTTCTAGGGGTTCACTCCAACGAATAACTAATAATTTTTCATGAGACGGTGGACTTCGTCCCATGAACGAGTTGAGAGCGAGAAACAGAATTGATAACGAAAAAAAGGATTGAAAGTGAGAAAAAAGTTAAGAAAATAATAAACAAAAAATAGATCTATTGAAAATGTACGACTTCTTCGAAATGTACCCCACCTTTAGGCGCTTTAAATATCACGCAAACTCTGTCATCATAATGTCCATCGTTTCCCTCAGGTGCAACCCACTTAGCAGTAAATTTCCCATCAGAAACTTTTCCTTGATAAAGAGTTTTAGTTAATTTATCATAAAAGCGTCCAGCAATAACATCCTGCTGATGTAACTCATGTTTAGCAACATAATTGAAAAGTTTCTCTTTTGCCGCAGATTCAGCATTTCTTAAACGTTCATTTAATACTCCCCAAGGATAGCAAAATGTTGAGGTGTATCCTTCGCTAATTTCCACTACTTCATTTATCGGATAATGTGCTACTACCTTCAATTCTTCTCCTTTGTAATTATAACTAGGAGTACAACCAGTACCTATAACAAGTGCAACTAATCCACCAAAAAACATATCTCTTATTTTGTTCATTTTATTTCCTCCATAAATAAGCATTTATCTGAAAAGGAAAATAAGTAGCATATATAAATCTTATGTTTTTGAGTACTTAAAAATGATTAAAATTCTCGCGAACAAAGTCGCAAATTTTAAGTTAATATTTGAAATCATAAAGAATTATAATATCTTATCCAAAAACCAGTTTTTATTACTTCTTCTCATCAACTGTAAACAGCACATTATCCCCGTCGACATCAAACAACCCCAATCTAGCGCCTGCATCCAGCCACCCATGCGCGTAATTCAGGCAGGCGAAAGCATTGACAACATCGCCTTTTTTCTCGAAATGCTTCGCATCTTCATAATAGCACTTTGCCATGTTCAAGAAATCTTCTGCTGCAAGTTTCCATTTGCGGCTGTCAAAGCATTTGTCTTTATCAGCGCTTTTATCAGCGCAAAAATCAGCGGGCATTTTAGAAACAATTTTTACTTTTTTTATGGCCCTGCCTGTAACATCAAAGTATTTAGACACTTTTTCTGGCGTAATTTTATTTGTTGTTATTTTTTTCATTGTAATATTGAGGATTATAATTGTGGCATTGTTATAAACATTCCAGCAAGTTATATAAATTTTTTTGTTTTGTAATATGTTTTATCAATAAATAATCCCAGTTTCACCTTTCACAATCTTTAAAAACAAAGGTAATAATCTATTTCTTGAGGTGGTTTAAATGCCAACAATAACTATTGAATCATGGCCTATGGAAAAAGAGAAAAAGCCATTGGTAATAAAGAAGATAACTGAAGTCTTTACAGAAATGGGAGTTCCAGCGCAGGCAGTTACAATAATAATTCATGAAAATCAGTTAGATAACTGGGGCACAGGCGGCGAACAGCATTCTGTGAAATTTAAGGATTTGAAGAAGTAGAATGTTTTTGTTATTCTTTATTTTTTTGCGTTTATTATTCTATAGATGAAGACTGCAAAATCACAACATTTTTATATAAGTTATATTATATAATTATACAGTATAATTAAGGTGATAATATGTTTGAATGCGAAGCTATTGTAAAAGAATGGGGAAATTCATTAGGAATAGTGCTGCCTAAAAGAAAGATTCTTGAAGAAAGTATTAGTCCAAATCAGAAGGTGAGGATTATTGTGAATAAAACAGAAAGCTTGAAAGCAAAAGAAATATTTGGAAAGATAAAGTGGAAAACACCTACCACAGAAATTAAGACAATGTTAAAAAAAGAGTTAGACTCCAAATTTATGAGGTAAAAATGCCCTATTTCTTTGATACTTATGCAATAATTGAAATAATGAGAGGAAATAATAATTATAATCCTTATTTAAATGATGAGATTATTACATGTAACTTGAATCTAGGAGAATTATTTTATTCAATTATTAGAGAACATAATGAAAAGCTTGCAGTGAAATGGGTGGAGATGCTGAAAAGAAATGCATTTGAAGCTGATACAGAAACAATAATTGAAGCAATGAAATTTAAATTTAAGTATAAACAAAAGAATTTTTCATACATTGATTGTATTGGTTATATGATGGCAAAAAAGCATGGAATAAAATTCTTGACAGGGGATAAAGAATTTAATGGACTGGAAAAGGTAGAATTTGTTAAGTAATTAAGGCTTGCTCGCTTCCCACATCAGCCAAAACCATTTTTTATAAGAATCTGCAAGCTTTCTGCTGTGGATTACAAATTGCACAAGATCATCGTCTAATTTATTTATATTCAAGCCAGTAAAGGTTACAACTCTGTCTCCAAATATGTCAATTGCTGAGTTTGTTGAAAATTCTTTTGACAGGAATCTTGCTTCAAGCAAATGCTCATGCACAGGACTTTCTAAATCAGATTTATTTACATGCTCCCGCATTTCATGGTCGAACAAATGATATGCATGAATTTTTTTCTTTTTCAGCTCTTTGTAGAATCTTGCCCTGAATGAAGCTAGTCTTGGATCAAACCATCCGCCTTTTGCACCGATGCAATAAATATCTTCCCCTACATCCAGAATATCCTGCATATAATTCCTGAACCCTTGGATTCCTCTGTAGATGTAGGCCTGTTCTTCTTGTTTTAAAGTTTGAAACCTTACTTTCATCTCTGGAAGAGCTTTGTCTAGCTTGTCTTCCTTCTCTTTCAAAATCGATTGCAATCTGTCTGGGTTTGTTGCTCTGAAATGTTTCTCTCCTTTGACAATATACTGTGAGGCGAGGCCTTTTTCAATAAGTTTGTTCAATGAATCATATACATTTCTTCTATGAACTTTTGATTTTATTGCAATTAAATTTACGTTGGCTTCGCCTAACTGAAGCATTGCTTCGTAAACTCTTGCCTCGTTCAGGCTCAGACCGACATTCATAAGTGTTTCTTCGAACATTTTTTATACCTTTTTTGATTTATATGATTTTAGTCAATATTTTTTATAATTGGCTTTCATATTTTAATAATATTTACTATCGCTTTTTAATCCTAACTCTTTTCTGAGCTTGTCATAGTAAGCATGATCTGCTAAATGAACTTCTGTAAAGATGCCATTTTTTATTTTTATAACAATGCATCTGTTAGAAGAGCCAATCTTTTTTATAAAAACAAGTGCATCTTCTCTGTTTGGTGCACGATTGGCTCTAAGCTTGCCTTCTTTTATAATCTTACACCATTCAATTAAATTGTCGTCTATATTTTTAATAGTGTCTGTATATTTATCAAATTCTTTGTTAAATTCAATCTGATTTCCAAGTATATCTCTTAGCTTAACTTTTAGTTCTTCTGCATGCATCTTTAACTCCTCCTAATACTTCTACAAAAATAAGAAGATGGTCATGAAGATCAATAAACTCTATGTCTTTTTTCAGTTGTTTCACAAATTTAGTTAACTCATTATAAAGATAGGTTGGTGAATATAACTTAATCAGCAGTTCTTTAGCCATCATGTTTATAATACTTATTTTATCATTCATTTTAAGACTGATTACCTCATTAAATCTTTTACTAAGCGTATATGAATCAAGGACTATATTCTTTACCTGCAGATTGTATTCAAAGATTAATTCTCTTGAAGTTTTTTGGTCTTCATCTTTGTCTATTTCACTATTCATAATTTCAGTAACTGCCATTTCATAGGTCATAACTAAATCACTAAAAGCTGGCTTTTCAATATTTGCCTGAGGCGTCTCAATAAAGAAATTAGCCACACAATACTGCGAAGCTGAGTTAAATATTGGTTTCTTAAGATCATTTTCTGTGATGTAGATAAAATGCAGTTCTTTGTCAGATGTTTCTTCTTTTTGGTGGAACTGTTTCCTTTTGTTTGAAATAACATAAATATCAATATCATTATAATCCTGCGCAAACAGGAAAGTGCCAGAGATGAATGCCTTTTCTTTGTTTATTGCTTTTAGGATTTCTTTTGCTTTCTCGACTCTTTCAGGAATCATGTTTTGCCCTTTGATGTGAAACTCTTCTTTCAAAAGCATGAGTGCATCTACTTTTTTCTTTATAGTTGAATATAATATTGTCTTTTCAGTCGGTGTCATTTTCTGTGTTTCTTTGTCTTTTCCCTTTTTCATGTTTTGCAGGTATTTCTCAATTAAATTAACCTGCTTTGCAGTAAACAAAAGCGGCACGAACTTTGCCTTGTTTTCAACGATATTTTTCAATATTTTCTTTTCCATATATAGTTGTAAACATATATTGATATTTAAATGTTATGTTTTTTGTTGAACTTATTGTGTGTGTTAAAGGATTATAAACACCTTAACTATAAATAATTTTCGCTATTTTGGTGGTGATTGCCACCCCAAAAATTTAAATAGTTGTGATATGATAACTACTCACAAGTTAGAACAAAATAAAGAGGAGGAAACCAAAATGAAAAAACTTTACGAAATAATTCAAGAATATGAAAGTGCAGGCGTTAAAAACCATGATTTAACATTAATGAAAAATTTAAGCAGGGCTGGTTTTGAGCCAGATAGTGTTGCTAGTTTTGTTGAAAGGGGATTAAATCCAAATCAAGCATTAGAATATAATGAAGCTGGTGTAGCGACCATAGAAGAAATGCTAGTATTTAAAGATAACAATATAACTCCTCATGAAGTAGCAAAATATTCATCCTGTGGTTTTTCTACTCCTGAACAAATTAGAACTATCAAAGAAAAAAAGTTAGATGATGGTGAGCATGCTATAAAAGTATATTCAAAGAACTGTGGTTTTGAAGGTGATTTAGGCGCTATTATTGAATTATGTGAAAAGGGGGTTTCTTGGGGATATGCATGGATATTAGCAAAACATGGTCTCAAGGGAGATAAAAAAGGGATGTTAGAAGTTGCTTCAAAAGTTAGTTATACTGATTTTGATGAGTTGGTTAGAATAATTGCTAATAAACTTTCAGGAAACATACCATACGACAAACGAAATAACACATTAGAATATGGTAATCAAACAGAAAGATTAAGAAATGAAATCAATCCTTATGACATAGTTGATTTGGCAGAAACAGCTGTTGGAAAAGCATTTTTAAAAGCTAGTGTATTTAATCCTGCTTACATTCCTTGTCTTGATGATGATCAAGAACTAGTTATGACTTATATTAAACAAAATAAGGAAGATCATGAAAAATATAACAACAGAGAATCTACATATCAATTAGATTGTCAAATACAAGATAAAAGAGAAGAAAAGCTGTTTGAAGCATATAAAATTGTAAAAAGCAGTAGAGAAATAAATCAACAAAAAGGTGAATGAAAAATGTCAATACTTAAAAAAATTAAACAGTTTAGAGCAAACCATAAAATAGCAAGCGCAATCTCAGACGGCGCAGCAGTTTTCGCTGCAGGAAATGTTGGTGGGGCAGCAATTGAAGCATTAATACAGCCACAGACACCACACATACGATTAATTCAAGACGCAAACGCAGATTTTTTCGATGGTTGTCGCGGTCCAAACACATTGCAATTAGACCAGCGTATAGCTTTAGGAGAAAATAGCGCAGCTAATTATACATTACTGCCAAAGGTTTTTGTTGATACTGATAAAGATGGCAAAGGATTATTTGGGGTTGCGCCTTTTAATTACACACCCAATCACAAGCCAAATGCAGGGATTGGTATTGGTGGCTTTTATGATTTAGGCAAAGTTAGCTTTCTTGGTGTTGTTCCGGTTGTGTATTCTGCCGAAGGCAAAGCAACAAACATAAATCCAAGTGTTTTTGTGACAATAATGAAAGGAAACTTTTTAGCAGACCCAAGAATAAGCTATCTTGCAAGCATACCGCAAAATTCACAAGCAAAAACAACACATCATCTTAACTTAGGCACAACAGTTGGTTATGCAATTGATAATGTTGTTGTTGGTGTTGATGCAGAGACTGGCTTTGATGCAAAAAATCCTAAATCGCAGCAGTTAAAAGATGGTTTGAAATATCAAGGGATATTAAGAATCGACCTTGACGAGAAACATAGAAACTGGGTGCAAACTTATGCTGGAAAAGATGCAGTAGGTATTGGGTTTAGGGCGAATTTTAAATAATTTATTTTTTTACTTATTCTTTCTTATCCTAGCCATTCTTCTTTCAATTACCCAACCATTCCTTCTTCATTTCCAAAAACTTATCCTCTTCAATCGCCTTCCTTATCCTTTTCATCAGACTAATGAAGAAATAAACATTATGATAGCTTGCTAATGTGTATCCTGTGTATTCCTGCGCCTTTAATAAATGCCTGACATATGCCCGTGTGTAATTCCTGCAAACCCAGCACTCACAATTTTGGTCTAAAGGCATTTTGTCGTCTTCGAATTCAGCGTTTGTTAATCGATATCTAAATTTATTTTCTACTTTTCCGCCAGACTCAGGCAAGATATAGATATAACCCACTCTCGCAATCCTTGTGGCAGAGTTACAGTCAAATGTATCAATGCCTTGCTCTACTCCCAAAATAATATCTTCAGGTGTTCCTATGCCAAGCAAATGGCGAAATTTATCTTTTGGAAGAATTTCATCAACAATTCCAACAAGCTTGTACATTTCCTGTTTATCCTCGCCGAAAAATCCGCCAAGCGCATAAGCATCAAAATCTTTGTCTGCGAAAAAACCAGCGCTTTCTTTGCGCAAGTCTTTGAAATCTCCGCCCTGTACAACACCAAGCAGGAATTGGTTGGGCTTTTTTTCCCAATTGCTTCCTTTTTCTCCTTTTTGAACATTTCTTTTATGATATGCCAAACACATCTCTGCCCACTTGTGTGTTCTGGCTAAACTTTCTTTAACATAATTATAATCGTGCAACGGAGAGGTGCACTCGTCAAATGCAATTATTAAATCTCCGCCAAGTTTGTGCTGGATTCCTATAGAAATTTCAGGTGTGAACTCTTTCCAAGAAGTGTCATAAACACTTCTGAATTTTACCTTATCGCCTGAAATCTTCGCCAGCATCATATCTTTGTTCTCTTCTTTGGTCGTTTTATCTATTCTTTCCAAATGTTTTATTTCATCTTCACTTAATTTAGATTTGATTTTGTTAGCTTTATGAACAAGGCCATAACCCAAGCTAAACACCTGAAAACCGCCAGAATCTGTAATAATTGGCTTGTTCCAATTCATGAATTTGTGCAAGCCGCCGAGTTTTGAGATTAATTTCTCGCCAGGCTTTAAAAAAAGATGGTATGTATTGCACATTAAGATTTCTGCACCTAATTGACTCATTTGTTCAGAAGTCATTGCTTTGACGCTTGCCTTTGTCGCAACAGGAATAAATGCAGGTGTTTCAATAGCGCCGTGTCTGGTTGTAATAATGCCTGTTCTAGCTTTGCAGTCTTTTGAACTTGTTTTTATTGTGAATAATTCATAGGGTGGCATGTCTAATAGAATTTCAGGAAGATTTAAAAATTTTGGGTATTTTTCATAGATAATGAAACCAAAACTATTGCTTCATGTATGCTGCGCCTGCTGCTCAACTGCAGTAATCCAACAGCTAAAAGAGGATTATGATATCACTTTATTCTTTTCAGATTCAAACATTTATCCTGAAGAGGAATACCAAAAAAGATTAGAAAATGCAAAAATTGTTGCCAAATTGTTGAAATTAGAAATTGTTGAGGATGAATATGATAATAATGCATGGGATAAATTTGTTTCAAAAGCAAAAGATTATCAAACACAGCCAGAAGGCGGTGAGAGATGCCATTACTGTTTTGAATACAATCTAACGAGAACAGCGGAGTTTGCTAAACACAGTCATAAACCAATTCATTTTGATTTTTTCACAACAACATTAACGATTTCTCCTCATAAAAACCATATTGTTATCAACAGAATCGGTAAACTCCTCGAAGAAAAGTATGGAATTAGATTTTTAGAATCAAACTTTAAAAAACAAGATGGCTTTAGGACTTCAATAGAATTAAGCAAGAAATATAACCTTTACAGGCAGAATTATTGTGGATGTAAATATAGTATGAGAAGAATGTAAGTACGGTATGGAAAAAATGTAAGTATAGCATGGGGAAGTGAAATTTTTGTATTTATTTAGCTGAGTTCTGTTTCTCGCTCTTCTTCTTTTCTCACTTTAAATCCCGTTTCCCGCTATCAATTCAGTTATCTCTTAATCTATTTCCTCATTCACAACACGTTTGTAAGCGCAGCCACTATCTCATGAAGAATTTTTAAAGTAAAATTTCCCATCACAGCAGATCAGCGGGGATTTCTTTCCAATTAAAACTAAAGCTTTCCAATAGCTTCCAATAGTTTTCTATGTCCAGAGATTAGTTTTTGAAAGTTAGATCTTTCTTCTTGCACGATTTTCAATCTTAATTTATCGTCTAAATTCTTTTGTCTTGCCATTTAATATTTATTAAAGATAGAGATATATATGCTTTTTGATTTTTTAGGGTGTGGGACAGAAATAACAAAGTTTTAATCTTTAAGAATAACCACGATTGCTTTTTTTCCAATGTATTTTTTTTGAGAATCTATTTTTGCGCCATT
>JAGVYH010000072.1 GCA_018303325.1 Candidatus Woesearchaeota archaeon | reverse complement strand
AAATTGCATGATTATTTAGTCAATGAAAAAAGAATAAACAGCATTTACAGGGTCAACTCAAACAATGATTTCATGGTTGAATGTTTGTTTAAAGATTACCAAGAGTACAAAGAATTCAATGAAGAAATAGATGAGAAATTTGCAATAGAAAACAAGCATGTTTTTCACTTGATTGAAGACGTGAAGGAAGAAGGGTTTTTAGCAATAAATGATTAATTATTAAGGTGGGAAAATGGATAAAGTAATAAGAACTATAAAGGATTTAGAAAAAATATTGACAGAAAGTGTAGTTCCTATTAGTAAAACACCACCTTATTTTGCAGAATCTGATGATTATAGCCAGATTAATATTATAACCGGTGCAGCAGACACATTTGATTCAGATTTAAAAAAAGAACCAGACAATCAATGGAATACAAGCCCTGAGGAGATAAGAAAATTCACTACAAAGAAAGATATCAGAGAGCGAGTTAGATTAGAATTAGAACAATTAAGAGAACAATTTGCAAATTCTGGTTTTGATAACTTTTATTATATGCCTGCAGATGTCACTGGCATGATAAGTTGGATATTTATCAATAATGCAATGGCTGCTGGTTTTAATTCTGACGGCAAACCAATGATTTATTTTGGAAAGATGAAAAATTTAGTTAGATTACCTGAACCAAGTTTAGTTGAATATTACCTCACTAATAATCCAGCTAAACCTATTGAAGGTCTTATTGTAGGACATGCTACCAAACACACAATGGAAGGAAAAGGAGACCAATTGCCTATGAGCCTGCCTGTAATTGAAAATGGAAAACAATCAAAGAATAGGTTTTATCATATGATAATTAATTGCTCGGGGAGAAGAACACATCCAATGGCATTAGAAGAATATGCTGAGTTTTCAGGAAATTTTGTTATAGAAGTACCTTTGTCTGATAATGAAAAGACAGGAGCATATCATGGAAATGTAGCAATATTATATTATCAAAACTTAGATGGTGAGAGGGGTGTTATTTATGTTCCTGTTATGTTAAAGGAAGATAAACAGGAATTTGTTTATGAACTGTTTAAAACATTTTTTGGAGAAAGAAATGTTCATCAAATCTTAGAAAATTATACGTGGTTATACAATGAAGCATTATCTAATTTATCTATGAATTGTATATCAACAGGAAAAGGAAGGATGATTGCTTCAAAAAATAATCCTTGGACAAATAATTATCTCAAACATGAGATTGGACTAAACGTGCTTGAAGTAGAGATGCAAGGAATTAGTTTAGGCGGTGGTGGTTTACAGTGTTGTTATACTGCATTGAATAAATCACCATTGAAAATGGAAAAAAAGTGATTCTGTGAAATGGTGTTAAGAATTCAAAATAGCGACAGCTATAAACTTTGGAGGGAAGATGAATGAAACATAAAACAGAGTATAAAGCGCCAGACTTTGAAGATGAAAAATTTAGAAATTCAGCAGATGTTATATTCAAACCTGCACTTAAAGACAAAACTTTACCAGATGAATTTTATTCAACAAGTAATTTTCCTACTTATATTAAAGTAAATGGTGTGTGGAAACTAGCTAAAGAACCTAGGATGGATTCTACTTTGGTATTTGACCCTTCAACAGGTGATGTTTTTACAAGAGAGATGTGTAAAATCAAGCAGGGAGATTTAATCGCTATAACTAGTTTAGAAGATGGCAGTGAAGGAGTATTTGCACATTCAGATGGATTTTCTCAGCAAAGTAAGAATAATGATCCATTTAAATTTATGAAAACAGACATTTCAAGAGAGAAGCCAATAGATTATGATGAATTTGTTGACATGATTGTTGAAAATAAAAGAGGCAAAGGATATTCTATTTGGATTTTAGGCCCTGCTGTTATTCATGCCAAAGCAACTGATAAAATGTCTTGGTTAATTGAGAATGATTATGTTAGTGTAATGTTCGGCGGCAATGCAGTTGGTGTACATGATATTGAAAATGCATTGTTTGGTACAACATTAGGAAGCGATAGTTGCGGTGTTCCTACTGCTCATGGTCATGGTACACATATGAGAGCAATCAATGAAGTAAGAAAAGCTGGTTCTATTGAACGTCTTGTTGAGAATGGAAAATTAAAGAGCGGGATAATGTACAATTGTGTAACCCACAATGTGCCTTATGTTCTCGCTGGCTCAATTAGGGATGATGGACCATTGCCAGAGACAATAACTGACATTCTTGATTCTCAAGCTGCAATGAGAGAACATACGAAAAAAGCAACATTGGTTATTGGAATAGCAACTGTTCTTCATACAATTGCAACAGGCAATATGCTGCCAACATATATTGAAAGAAATGAAACTTTAGAGACAATACCTACTATTTGCGTCGACCAAACAGAATTTGTTCCAAATAAATTAGCAGATAGAGGTACACATCAAGCATATGGTGTTGTGACAAACGCACAAGATTTTCTTGAAATTGTAACTACTAAACTTGAGAAGTATCAAAAAAGGTGTAAATAAAAATGTTGCAAGATAAACCACAAGAGAAGAAATGGCAATGTTGTATTGATGGAGATATAGTTAGTGAACAAGATATCTATAAACATAAACAGAAGTACCATCCTGACAGGCAGAATTATGGATTAATGTGGTTTTTGCCTGATATAGATAAGATAAAAGATAGTATAACTGTAAACAGAGACATTATTAACCATGAAACTGAGATATATCAACATAGAGTATATAATATGTGGAAAAGTTGGCTCATGCAACAGCTGATGCCTGTTGAAGCAAAAGATGTTGTTTCGTTAGGAGAAAGTGGTATACCTATAATTGAATCTGAATTTCTTGCAAGAGAACTTGGTGTTAAAAAGGTTTACATTAGAGATGAAGGTAAAAATCCAACGGGGAGTATGAAAGATTATATAATAAGCTGCGGCACCACAAAAGGAAGACAAGAAGGTTATAATCATTTCACTGCTGTTTCATGCGGAAATCATGCGTTATCTGCTGCGCATTATGTTAAAAGTATAAATGGAAAAATAATAGTATTTATTACATCTGGATCAACAAAAGCTGGTTTCTTAAATAAAATACCTAATGCACACACATTTAGAGTAAAGACAAACGGCAGAGATTCCATATATGAAGAAGTTTATGAAAGATTTTACAATGCTGGAAATAACAGAATCTACAATCTAAATGTGTCAAACGAATTTATGATCGATAGTGCAAAGACAGTTGCACTAGAAATGGCACTCTCAGGAAAAGAAATGCCAACTCATTTTATTTCGTGCGCTGGCAATGGAACATATATTGGTGGTGTTGGAAAAGGATTTCTTGAATTAAAACAACTAGGCATTATAAAAGAATCGCCTAAATGTGTTGCTGTTGGAATGAAAGGTGGATTCCCATTTGAGACTGCATTAGATATGAATGTACCAATAAAAGAATATAAAGATTTTCTGATTGACGAAAAGAAAATAAATTATGCTGAAGGCACTATGGCTATTGGCTGTTATAGTATGCCGCAAGCTATACTCGCAATCAAATCCACAAATGGTTTTACGTTAGGTGGATTGGAAAATGAAGCATTAATTGATGCATATATTATGCTATCTAAGGATAGAATATTAATGGAAGCGGGTATTGTTCCAGAGCCAACTGCGATTCAGTCACTTGCTGCAGTATTGAAACATTCATCTAATTTTTCAAAAGAAGATATAGTATTATTATCATTTACAGGTCATGGTGCAAAAAATCTAAAAGAAATTTCTGAAATGCTTGGAGAAAAATATAGAACAAAGTATGAAATATTAGCTACTTCAGCTGTTTCAAAACAAGGAAGACCTGATTTAGTCGTGGAAGAAAATCTTATTCTTGATTCACAGATATCTCAAAGTGATCTTGACGAGATAATTAACAAACTAATCGCAAAAAGTGAGCACAAATGAAACTAAACTATAGCAACACACAAACACCTTATCCTTTTAGTTGTGGGTTGCAGAATAGCCAACCAACAATTTCAACATCTAATTATTCAGTTGGTTGGCCATATCTTAAATGTGTTTCATGTGGAAATATAATACAAAGTGGAGAATCATCTAATTGTAAAAATCATATTAAATATTATAATTATCTTAACTTGGTTTATGATTGTAATAATATTGGCAAATTCCCATTAAGAAAAAAAGGTATGCTAAGATATTCTTCACTTTTGCCATTGGATAAAGAATATGTAACTTTAGGCGAAGGTTCTACTCCATTAGTATGCGCATTTAATATTGGAAAGAAGTTAAGTATTTCAAAATTTTATATTAAAGATGAGACAGTTAATCCAACTGGTTCATTCAAAGATAGAGAAAATTATATTTTAGTGAATTTAGCATTAAACAATTCTTTAAAAGAACTAAGTATTGCATCTTGCGGTAATGCTGCAATTTCTTTAGCTACTTATTGTAAAAAAGCAGGAATAAAATGTAATACTTATATCCCAAAAAAAGCATCCAAGCAGAAAAAAGAGTTGCTTAAAAGTCTTGATGCAAATATAACTGAGGTTAATGCTAATTATGAAGGCGCATATCGGCTTGTTTATGAGAAAAAATCAAGACAGGAGCACATAATAGAAATAATAAAAGATGAGGGAAATAAGACTATTGCATTTGAAATTGAGGAACAATTAGGTGTTCCAGAGTATATAATTGTTCCAATTGGAAATGGTTCAAACCTTGCAGCAATATTTAAGGGTTTTCTAGAATTAAAGTTAATTGGAAAAACAAAAAAATTACCTAGAATGATTGGTGTTGAGATAGAAAATTCTAATTGTGTTACAAAAGCTATTGAGAATTGTCAAGAATATTTTATACACACTAACAAGATTTATTCTAAAGCAGATGCAATCACAGGTAAAGAATCATTCTCAACACCAAGAGCTATTTGGGCGATAAAACAGTCTAATGGTTTTGTTGTAACATTAGCAGAAGACGAGATTAACAAGATTAAACATCTGCTTAGATATGAATGCTTTATTTCTGCAGAGCACACCTCATGGGCTGTGTTTGCTGCTGCTTACAAAATAAATTTTGAAAAAAAAGCAACAGTTATCGCTGTTCTTACTGGTTGTGAAAACAAATCAATGCTAAAAAACAAGTTGGGGAGTCTGTCAAAATGAACCAAAAAGAAATAGAAAGAAGAATAAATGAACCTAAAGAAATTGAAGAAAAAATAAAGATAGGTGTCAATTCTGAGACTACAAAATTGAGAGAAGTTGTGATTGGTTTAGCTGATAATTTTCATAAAAGTGGTGAAGTAGAAATTGTAAATCAAAGTATGTTCAAGAATTATTGTGACCCAAACTTAAAACCAACCGCAGAAAAAGCTGTTCCTGAGTTTGAAGCATATAAAAGGACACTAGAACAATATGGAGTAAAAGTGTATTTACCTCATGCAGTAAAAGGTGTCCCAGACCAATTAACACCAAGAGATATTAGTTTTGTAATAGGTAATACATTCTATATAGCAGGAATGAAAAAAGAAAGTAGAAAAGTTGAATATAAAGGAATAGAATATTTATTTGATAAGTTTGATGGAAACATAATTTATGTGCCAAATGGTATTGTTGTAGAAGGTGGTGACATTTTAGTAGATAAAGATGTTGTGTATGTTGGCTTAAGTCAGAGAACTGATAGAAGAGGTTTAGAATTCTTAAGACAAAATCTCGGAAAAGATTACAAGATCATACCTTGTTATTTAAAGAGTTTAGATGAAAGCGAGGATGTTTTACATTTAGATTGTGCATTCAATCCAATTGGAGAAGGTTGTGCATTAATTTACAAAGAAGGTTTTGAGTTCATTCCAAAAATCATAGAAGATAGATATCATTTCATAACTGTAACAAAAGAAGAGCAACAAATTCTTGGTACAAATGTGTTGTCTATATCACCAAATACACTCATAGTAAGGCATGGTAAGGAATTTGTAAATCTCAATAAAAGAATAAGAAATGCTACCGGTGTTAATGTTGTTGAAATTAAATTTGATGAAGCGCCAAAGACAGGCGGATCATTTAGATGTTGTGCTTTGCCGCTTTATCGTGAGAGCTAATTATAGCTAACAACCTAAATAATTGCATAATTTAGTATAATCAAACGAGGTAAAAAATGAGCCTAAGAACAATAAGAGAAGAAATAAAGCAAAGTTTAGTAAAAGCATTGACTACAAACAATGACGAGCAAAGGCAGAAATTCAGCAAAAAACTAGAGCAGTTCCTAGATCTGCCTCCAAGAGAAGAATTTGGTGATTTAACACTAAAATGTTTTGGGCTACAAGATGAGTATGAAGTTCTCAGCGCAAAAGAGATTGCAGACATGGTTGTTGAGCTAGTTAAGATTCCTGAATATATTACAGTAAAGGCTGTTGGCGGCTTTGTTAATTTTAGCATAGATCAAATGCATCTTGCAAAGACAACCATCGACGAGGTCTTTGAAAAAGGAGAAAAGTATGGCCACATTGATTTAGGTGAAGGAAAAAAAGTAATTGTAGAATATTCCTCGCCAAATTACGGAAAAGAACTGCATGTTGGGCACATAAGATCAACTTTGGTTGGAGATGTTCTTTCAAGAATATTTTCTGCTTCTGGCTATGAAGTAATCAGAATAAATTATCCCGGCGATGTCGGCGGACATATGGGCAAGGTTATTGCTGCCATAATTAAATGGAACAATGGCAAACTTCCAGACAATCCGCAGGAAGCTATGAAAATAATGAGCAAGCTGTATACAAAATTCAGCAAAGAATCTACCGACGAACTTTTAAGCGAAGCAACCAGAATCACCAAAGCAATTGAAGAAGGAAGCAAACAAGAAACAGAGTTATGGGAATTAGTTACTAAGTTAAGCGCAGAAGAGCATGCAGCTTTATACAAAAGATTAGGTGTTGAGTTTGATTTAATACAGAGAGCGAGCAGTGTAACAAAGAGGGGAAAAGAGCTAGTAGAGCTTGCAAGAGAAAAAGAACTTACATCTATTGCAGAAAATGGCTCTACGTCTGTTAACAGCGGTGGTTTGGGATATATAAAAGTATTAGCAACAGACGGAACTGCTGTCTATGGAACATTAGATACAGGCGCAGCCATTACACGATTTGAAGAATTTAATTTTGACAAAATGGTGTATGTAGTCGGTGTAGAGCAGCAGGATTATTTCAAAAAGCTGTTTAAATTTCTTGAAAAAGTAGGCTATGGAAAAGCAGCAGAAAGATGTGAGCATTTGGCAACTGGACATCTTGTTCTTGAAGAAGGCAAAATGTCGTCAAGAGAGGGAAATGTAATCCTGCTTGAAGATGTCATAAACATGGTTGTTGAAAATGCCAGAAGTTTTATCAAAAAAAGGGCAGAAGAAAGAGGCGATAGCATTCCTGACGAAAAAACCAGTGAGATTGCAGAAATAATTAGTATTGGCTCATTAAAATATCTTATACACACAGCTGATCCATGCTCAAATATTGTTTACACATCCAAAAAAGCTTTAACTCTTCAAGGAAAATCAGCTCCTTTTGCATTATATTCGTACACAAGAGCAGGAAGTATTCTGACAAAGAGCGAAGGGTATAACAAAGATTTGTTTAAACCTGAACATCTTCAGACTAAAGAAGAAATGGGGCTTGTCAAATGCATGTCTGAACTGCCTATTGTTATCGAGGCTGCTGCAAGATCATACAAACCACAATTTATTGCAGACTACATATATCGTTTAGGCTCAGCGTTTAATTTGTTCTATACAAATGTACCCATCTTAAAAGAAAAACATGGAAACAGCACAGATGGCTGTAAGGATAACGAAGTAAAAAACAGCAGATTATGCTTAATTGCAGCATTTAGACAAACAATGTACAATGCATTAACGGTTTTTGGGATTAAAACATTGGAGAAGATGTGATTGTAAATGTTTAGAAAATGAAAAAGCAGAGAAGATACAATGAAAAACCTAGAAAATAAAACCAAAAAAAGAAAAGTTTTGCTAATAGACTCAGCATGGAAAACAGGAAAATTTGAAGCACCTTCATTTAGTTTAGGGTATATCGGAGCAGTATTATTACAAAATGATATTAATGTTGAAATTATTGATTTTGTTTCACCAGAAGGAGAAAATGCAAAGACTATAAGCGAATTTGAAAGAAAATATGAACAGCCCTTTTTTGATGAGATTAAACAAAAAGCAAAACATGCAGATATAGTAGGGATTACCTGCAATTATGGCTGTTATCCCCGAGCATTAAAAGCTGCAGAATCTGCAAAAAAAGGAAATAAGAATACATTGGTAGTAATAGGCGGGCCTTTTATTTCCAGTATTGAACATTTTTCTAAATGGCAAGGATTAACATTAAAAGATTCTAAAGCAATAGATGTTTCTGTAAGGGGAGAAGGCGAAAGAACAATAATAGAGCTGGTTGATTTTATTGAAGGAAAGATTAAGTTACAAGAAATAAAAGGAATAACCTATAGAAACAGAGGAAAAATATACAAAACACAAGATAGGGAATTAATAGAAGACATTAATAAAATACCATTTCCTGCATGGAGCTTATTTGATTTAAAAAAATATGCCAAATTTATGTATGTTATCGCCAGCCGCGGATGCAAATATAATTGTGCGTTCTGCGACGAGAAGATATTATGGGGCAGATCATTTAGGTATAGAAATGTTGATAATTTAATCGATGAAATTAAAAGAAATATTAGTGAATTTGGAATAACCTCATTCAGCATAGAAGATTCTACATTAGGTGCATATCCATTCATAGAAGAGTTTTGCGATAAAATCATAGCAGAGGGGTTAGGCATAAAGTGGATGGCGCTATGCAGGGTTGATGAAATTTGTAAAAAAGATGTTCTTCTAAGAAAAATGAAAAAAGCAGGCTGTGTCAGTATTGAATTTGGCATTGAATCAGGCGACAATAATATGTTAAACAGAATGAGAAAAGGCACGACAACAAATAAGATAAAAGAAGCTGTAAAGAAAAGTAAAAACTTAGGGTTTATTGTTCAAGGCAGTTTTATTGTTGGTTTTCCCGGAGAAACTGAAGAAAGTATTGAGAAGACAATAAAATTTGCAAAAAAGCTTAAGTTGGATGTTTATAGATGGCATATATATCAACCTAGTTTAAGAATGCTGGCTGAATCAGATAAGTGGGGTATTGTAATGAAAGATGATTCATGGAGAGATATCAATTTGAGTTTACCTAACCATTTACTTACTAACAGTATGAGTGGACATACATTTGCTTTAACAGAGCAGCATGCAGCAATAAGAGCAGAAGAAAATGGAGAAAAAGTAAATGATTTAGGGATTAGTTATTGTGGTATTAAACTAAACAGAATTTACACATGGGCTCAAAAAGCTATGAAGTCTACAAAAGCAAATAATAATGAGCTAATGGTTTATGAAATTTTAGCAGAGAATTAGTAATTATTTTCATTCATGACTTTTTTTTATTCACAATGACAGATATCTCCTCTTATCTAAGAAAAATAAACAGCACCGCCAAGAAAGATAGAGAAGAATCTTTAACCACAGTATTAACATTTTTAGAAGATAAAGATGTTTATCTCGATACAGAAGAAATGAGAAGGATTAAATCGTTTGTTCTTATTGCAGATACTCCTGAAACAAGAAAACTTCATGAATCAATGACAACTACTGTTGATAAATATTTATTTGAATTGGTGAAAAATTTAAGAATTGATGAAAAAGAACTGCTTGAAGCGTCATGTTTTTATGAGCAAGTCAGCAAAGTGCTTGAAAAACAAGGATTAGAAGCTAAAACAATTATAGATTTGTGCGCTGGAAATTGCTTAGCAGGTGCATTATGGATTTTAAACGGTGCAGAAATGGTTTATTTTGTTGACAAGACAGATTCTAACAATAGCAAGAAAGTAAGAAAACAATTAGATCTAAATGAGTATAATACAAAATATAACTATGATAACGTCGACATTTTTGACGAAAAAATAAGAACTTATTTTGAAAATGCTCAAAAAGAAAAAGGAATAATTGTCTCAATCCATGCCTGCGGCAGCCTAAGCGACAGGATAATTGAACTTTCTATAAAATATCATGTTCCTTTCGCAGTTGTTCCTTGCTGTCAAGGCAGAGAAATAGATGATGTTTTAAGAACAAGCGGGTATACAGTAGAAGATGCTCAATTTCATTCCCGCTATTTTGAGGATATTTCAGGGTACTCTGATTTAATGAGAATAAATTATGCAATTGAGCAAGGATATAAAATTATTCTGCGTGCATTGCCAAGAGAAATTACAGATAAGAATAGGATAATGATTGGCATTCCCGACTTATCAAGTTACTCATCTTAATTTACTAAAGTTCATTCGTCTTAATTTACTCAAGTCATCCATCTTAATCTACTCTAATCATTCGTCTTAACTTAATAAAGATATCTGACTTAAACCTAATCAAGTCATCTGTCTTAACTTAATCAAGACATTTGACTTAAACAAAAACTTCCATTATCTTTGCTTTTACTTTATAATGCTTCAATAATTTAAAAAACTCTGTTTTATATTGAACAGGTAGCATAATGCTGCTTTTGCCAATCTTTTGCCCGTTGAATTTAGAGATAATGCCTTGATAAGTTTTCTCTCCAACCTTGAAACCATATACTTTATTAAGAAATGCACCGCGGTTCTTTCCAATCTCTTCCCAGTACACAAGAATATAATGCTTTACATTGCTTGGAAGCTCTTTTGCCTCATATGGCCCATATAAAACAATGCCTGTTGAAGCGATAGTATTATAAAGGTTTCCCCAATCTTTAAGCTTGCCTAATTTAATATTAATCTTATTGTTTACTCCTTTTGCTTTGAACAATAATCCTTCTCTGCTTTTGTAAAATTGTTCTAATACATTTTTGATTGCTTTTTCTGATTGTTTGTCCTTTTTCTTTAATTCTATAAATAAGTCTATATCACTCTTATATGTAGCTTCATTTCTGGCAACTGAGCCAAATAAAACTATACGTTCAATTTTTTCTAAATAAATTTTACTAATATTATTAGTTAAATATGCTGCAAAGTAACTTGCATAAGATATTAACATTCTACCAACTCCTTCATTTTTAAAAATAAGTTTATTTTTTCCATAAGAATAGATTCGCTTGCCACAGAACCATATGCTAAATCATCTCTTTTTTCTTCTATCAGTATGGCTAAATCAATAATTTTATCGATATCAGAAAGAGAAGTTATGGGCGAAACAATTTGGTTTTGCAGCTGTTCAAAAATAGTTTCTTTTTTTCGCTTTAGCCATTCATGATGAATCTTTGCACCCTCTTTAATCACATTATGCTTGTGAAAATACAATTCAATAAGAGTGCAAGCGCCAAGAGAGAGAGAAAAAGCTAATCTTCTTTGATGGACAACTACCCCGCGCGGATCTTTTAATGCCGAATCTATTTCATCCTGAACTTCTTTTAAGGCTTCTAAATGTTTTTCTACCCTCATTTAAGACACCTGACTTTAGTGTATTAAGACATTTGACTTTATAAATTTTTTGTTTATTTGTACGTCAGATGGTTTGATGGTAACGCCTTGTTTTCGTCGTACCTTCAGACCATCAAACCATATTACCATCTTACCTTTATTCGTGAACGGTGGACTGCGTCCTACAAACGTGTTGAGAGCGGTAAAAGGGGTACAAAAAAGAAATCAGCTAAACAAATACGTTTATTTTAAAACGATAAAAAATATCAAAAAAAATTAATCAACTAACTTATCATAATGAACGGTGGACTGCGTCCCACAAACTAGTTGTGAGCAGTAAAAAACATTAATTGGCTAAAAAACAGATTTTGTTGATTTTCCCACATTCTTCCCAAAACTTTTTATATAACTACCCTATTTTTTAATGATTATTTAATGAGGACTTGCACAAATGAGCTACGAACTAATCATCTGCGAAAAGCCGAATGCAGCGAACAAGATAGCTTTTGCTCTCGCTGACGGAAAGCCAATCAAAGAAAATATTGCAGGTGTGCCATTCTACAAAGTAACTCATGGCAGCAAAGATATTGTTGTTGGCTGCGCTGTAGGCCATCTTTATACACTTGCAGAGAAAAATAAAAAAGGATGGACTTATCCGATATTTGACGTCGAGTGGGTGCAGAGCTCTGCAGTCAGCAAAGAAGCCAGCTATTCTTCAAAATATGTAACTGCGCTAAAAAAACTGGCAAAGGATGCGTCTTCATTATGTGTGGCCACAGATTATGACATTGAAGGTGAAGTGATCGGATTTAATGTTGTAAAACACATCTGCAAAAAGCCTGACGCAAAAAGAATGAAATTTTCTACACTTACAACAGACGAGCTAAGAGAGAGCTATGACCATGCATCTCCCACATTAAACTGGGGGCAGGTTAATGCAGGGCTTACAAGGCATGAGTTAGACTGGTATTACGGCATTAACCTAAGCAGAGCATTATCATTATCTATAAAAAAAGCAGGAAGTTTTAAGATTTTAAGTTCTGGACGTGTTCAAGGACCGGCATTAAAAATTATCGTCGACAGAGAAAAAGAAATTTTAGCATTTAAGCCGCAGCCATTCTGGCAGATATTGGCAGTATGGAACAAAAACAAGGCAAATGTAGAGGCATGGCATAAAGAAGACAAGTTTTGGGAAAAAGAAAAAGCAGATAAAATAATGCAGAACATAAAAGGAGAAAAAAAAGCAAAGATTGATTCCATTGAAAAGACAGAATTCAACCAAATGCCGCCTGTGCCTTTTGATTTAACAACGCTTCAAATAGAATCTTACAGATGCTTTAAAATCCAGCCAAGCGAAAGTTTGAATATTGCCCAAGAATTGTATTTAGCAGGAGTAATATCTTACCCAAGAACATCTTCACAGCAACTGCCTCCTGAGATTGGATACAAAAAAATATTAGGTAAACTTTCTGGCAATAGCAATTATAAAAAATTAACAGATCAATTATTATCAACCCAGCTTAAGCCATACAACGGCAAAAAAACAGACCCTGCACATCCAGCCATATTCCCAACAGGTAATTTTGTTGAATTAGATGGCAGACAATTAAAGGTTTTTGATCTTATTGTAAAAAGATTTTTAGCAACATTTGCAGAGCCTGCTGTGAGAGAATCTGTAGTTATAAAATTAGATATTAAAGCCGAAATATTTGTTTCAAAAGGAGTAAGGACTATTAAAAAAGGTTGGCACGACTTTTATGCGCCTTATGTGACATTAGAAGAACAGGAATTACCAGCAGTTGAACAGAAAGAAATTGTTGACGTGAAAAAGATAGATATGCTGGAGAAAGAAACACAGCCGCCTAAACGGTATACTGCAGCTTCAATAATCAAAGAGCTTGAAAAAAGAAACCTTGGCACAAAATCAACAAGAGCTGCTGTAGTTGATACTTTATTTCATAGAGGATATATAACCGGACAGCCAATGGAAGCAACAAAATTAGGTATTCATACTATTGAAACACTGGAAAAATACTGTGAAAGCATTATTGACGAGCAATTAACCAAACATTTTGAAGATGAGATGGAATTAATAAGAGAAGACAAAAAGAAAAATACAGATGTTTTGGAAGAGGCAAAGCATGTTCTTACAAAAATATTGGATAAATTCAAAAAAAATGAAAAAGAGATTGGCCAAGGGCTGTTTGGCGCATTCAAAGATGCAGAAGAAGCTGAGAATACTGTCGGAGAATGCCCCATATGTCATGCAGGAAAATTAATGATAAAAAGAGGCAAATACGGAAGATTTATTGCCTGCGATAAATATCCTGAATGCAAAACAACATTTAACCTGCCATCAACTGGCAAAGTAAAAACTTCTGAAAAAATCTGCGAGTTATGCAGTCATCCTATGATAAAAATAACTCAAGGCAGAAAAGCGCAGGAAGTGTGCATTAACCTAAACTGTAAATCAAAAACTGGCAAAACAGAAACAGAATTAAAGCAGCTGGAAAAAGCAGAAAAGACCTGCCCTAAATGCGGCAAACCAATGGTTTTAAGAAAATCTGTGTATGGCCAATTCTATGGATGTTCAGGTTATCCTAACTGCAAGACGATTGAGAAGATATAAATAATATTCTTTTACTATAAAATTGAGTAAGCAAGGAGATAACACAATAAACCTAGCAAATAAGATATTTGTTCTCTTAAAAAACGAATATTTGCATTATTTGTTTTATTAGAAAACGAATATTGAGATTATTTGTTCTAAAATAAAACGAAAGATTGGCATCGTCAAACCCAATCGCAGCAAGTTGCAGGGTATTAAACCCAGATGGGAATAAAATATTCTTTTCTTTTGATATAACTTTACAACTTTTACGAAACATGTCTCGTAAAACTTAATTGATTTGTGATTATTTTTATATTAATGTTTATTTTCAATATAGACAATTATTATTGACCATTATTAAGTAGTGAAGAATAGAAATATTTATAAATGAGAAGATATTTCGTTTTTTGATGAGCAATACAGATAAACCAAAAAATATGCATCGCTTAAAAAAGGTACTAAACGTTCTAGATGATACATTATGTAGCTATGCAATAACAAAAATAGTTTTGGGTATAAAGAGAATATATAAATTATCTTGGTAATAAAGAAAAAGCAATTAAAACACTACTGAGGTAACAAATGAAAAATAAATATTCCAAACAAAGAAAGTTGATGATAGCATTAAGTGTATTTTTAAGTTATATCGTTGCTGAAACAATCATAGCAAGCTCTCGCTTCTTTGATTATATAAGTATAGCTAAAGATTATGCAACATTTTTAAATGGGTATAAAATGGAACACAATTTCTTTTTTCATATGCAAAAACCTGACTCGGAACTGGGTTTTGTTTATGCAACATCAACTGATGAACAGAGAAGAAGAGAGGAATACCTTTCTGGTGAGAAAGATGAATTAGGATTCAAAAATTTACCTGGCGATAAAGAAAACGGAAAAATAGTTGTTATTGGTGACTCTTTTAGTTATGGACTGGGCGTTTCTATTAGTGAATCATGGTCAAAAAGGCTTGAATCATATCTTGGGATTAATGTCTCTAATTTTTCTGTAGAGGGATATAAACCAGTACAATATAATCGAATAATGAAAAAATATAGTCAATATTTAAAGGATAGAATAATTTTATATGGATTGTACACAAATGATTTCACAGACAAAACAGATATGCCAATTGATTCTTACGAAAGTAGTGGACGAAATAAATTTAAGTCACCAAAACCTTCTTTTTTTGATCTTATCGCTCTTCTTGAAAAAAAGCCTTTTTATGAAAGGACACTTATTCATAGTCTGTATAGATGGTTATACCTAAATGAATCAAAAAATATAATGAATACAAAAGGTAATGAGGTTCTAAGAATAGGTGATAACGCTGCATTCAACAAAGAGTGTGGTGGTCTTTTAGTCAGAGGAGAGAGTGAAATCAAAGAAAAATGGTTGTCAGAAGAAAATAAAGCAAGATTTTTTAAAACGCTTAAAATGGCGAGTGATACTGCAGAAGAATATAATTCTAAGTTAGTTGTTGTCTATTTTCCTAGCAGAGCATATATTTACTCCAAAGAATACATCTCTGGTTTTTCTGACGAAAAACCCATCAAACTTGAAGAACAAGCAAAGAGAATGTTAAACGAATATGTTACCGCATTAGATTTGCCTTTTATAGATCTCACCACTACATTAAGCCGAGAGTACGAACAAGGAATACCTGTTTATCTATTTAAAGATGTACATTTTAACCCGCGTGGAAATGAAATTGCTGCGCAAGAAATTGCCTGCACTCTAATTGATTGGGGTTATGTTGAACCTACAAAAACCACTACTAAAATATGCAAACATGCGACTACAAACTAAAATGGGGTTCACTCCATCAACCATTTCCAGAGAGGGATGAATTTAATAATCGCTGCATCTTTCTTCTCTTCAGCTTCGTAATCAGAAGTGATGATTAATAAATTCTTGCACTTTAATTCTATCCCCGCCCGTAACAGTGCATTTACTTCCCTCTCTTTTGTAGTTATATTTGACAAATCAGAACAGGATTGAATTAATTTTTTAAAAAGTTTTCCTTTAAAGAGGTAAACATTTAATAAAAGTGTGCCTCTCAAAAGGTAGTCTTTTCTTCAGCGAGTAGCCATTTCCACAGTGGTATAAACTTAACACTGCCTTTCATTCCAAACCAAGTGATTGTTTCTTCTCCTTCATAATCTTCTATAATTATATACTAAAAGCACAAAATAATGTTCGATTATTTTGTGCTTTTAGTATAAGTAGGGTCTTTGCATTTTAGTTCTCGGCTTGCTTTAAGCAATGCTCTTATTTCTCTTTTTTTTGTATAAATCCTTAATTTATCTTTATGATTTTCCATATTATTAATAAAGTATTTTTATGAATTAAACATTTTTAAAATCAAAAAACCTGCCTCAAATTTGCTTACCCAATCACAGCAAGCTGTGGGGTATGAAACCAAGTTTGTAATCAACACAGTTTTCTCACACAACAGCAGTTTCCACCAAAAACTATATAAATAATACTTATATAATATTCTTTTTAACTTAAATAATAGCTAAAAATACTTAAATAGTATTTATATTTATTGTGTTTTTAGCATTTAATACTTACATAATATTTAAAAAATGAGTAAAAAAGAGGAAAATAGAGAGTTTTCTAGTAATTTTTATAGTTTTGAGAATCAAAATATTCTGAAAAAATTAGCTAAGATTGACAAACTTATTAAGGAAACTGAATCAATAACTGGCAAAGAGTTTTCTGATCTACTTTCTTCAATGAAAGAAAAAATGCAGTTGAAGAAGAATTATTTTCCTGCTTCTATATTTACCATAAAGCTTGGTGTCACAGAATGTCTTGTAAGATACATGAAGGATGAACTTGGCTTTAAGTATAAAGAAATTTCTGGAATTATTCACAGAAGCGAAGCTGTTGTTGGTGTAATGTATAGAACATCTTTAAAAAAGTATTCTGGCAAACTTTTAGATGAGCAAAAAACAAGTTTAACAAGCACTAAACAAGATATTCACATTAAGCAAGACATTCATATTCCTTTCTCAATTTTCTCACCAGAACATACTGTTTTTGAATCTATAATAATCTATCTAAAAGAAAATAAAGTATTGAGATTTAGCGAGATTGCAAAACTAACATCTCGTGACCAAAGAACAATCTGGACAATTTATCACCGCGTGAGATCTGGAAGTAAATCATCCAATAATCCTAAGAAAAACAATTCTAGTCATAAGAATAATTCTGTTACTCAGAACCTCAAATCAACATCTGAGAATTCAAAAGAGAAGAATCAAGCTAAACAAAACATTACCCAAAATGAAGAATAAAAATTATAAAAAAGTCATGCAGGCAATGATTTTAGTAGTTTTGATTAGTGTTATCTCTGGCTATATTTATTTTACAGGAGAGGATTTCAACAGTTTGAATAAAACTTTAACACAAACTTCAACACCGACAGGATTTGCAATTTACGACAATAATCCAAATGCAGATGTTGTTGTTCCTGACATGGATTTAAAGAACAAGTATGGTTATTTTACAGGACATGGTGAGATGAGGGAAAGAGGAGATAATAAATTTGATGTTGTGTTAAGCAGTTCTCCAGGTATTCCTGGATTAGTACATACTGATCAAATGCCTGAAGCAATTGTCGAGATTAAAGGTTTAGATAATAATAATCAGAGCATGTCAATTAATTCAACAATAGATGTATTGGAAGAAGGAGCTAAAGATTATGACGAAATAAAAACAGCAGTATTTGCAATGGATAGTGTGCCAATAGAAAACGCAACAATAACACTGCCAAAAACAGCGTATACACAATATATATTGAGATGTGAAGACTTTGACCAAGAAAACTTTGAATGTGTTAGCGAAGGATATGATATTAATGGATGGGAGATAACAGAGATTCCATTTGTTGATAACGGCGATACAATAACTTTCACAGTTACTCACTTCACAGGATATGCAGGCGGTGGAACAAACGAAACAAACAGCGCCAACTTAACAATCTGGGATAATACAGATACAGGAATGTTCCATGGCGACCAAGAGAAATATGTGTTAGAGATTGTAGAATTCTTTGCAAATTATACAATGCTGAATGGCAGTGCAATATCTGGAGCAGGTGTAAGTTGTGTAATTAACTTCGGCGATGGAAATAACAGTATTATGAACTTTGTTGATGCTTATCAATTATACGAATATGACAGAACATTCAGTTTATCAGGAACATTTGGGTTTAATGTAAGCTGCGATGGCTCATTAATAGGATATGTTCCATTAAATACAACTGATAATGTTACAATTAGTAGTTTATCATTACCGCAAGGACAAGGCGGTGTTGCGCCGTCTGTTACAATACCTGTGTTTAATGAATCCTCTGTGAATGCCACTTTGAATATAAACGCATCTGTAAATTACACAGATCCAGAAGCAGATGTTGGAACATTATATTTCAATTGGTTTGTTAACAATGGCTGGGTTTATGAAGATATTGTAACCAGTGTTGCACCTAATGCCAATGTTTCAAGACAATTAAACACAGGCAATTATTCAGGAAATGCGACAATTACTATTGAAGTCACACCTTACGACGGAACCACAAATGGCACAAAGAAAAACAGCACTTCTTATTTCCAAATATGTTTAACACCATATGATAATTTAACAGTAAGGAATAATATAACACTTTGCGCCGGAACGTATAATATTCAAGATGATGGCAGCAATGGTGTAATTATTTCAGGAACAAATGACGCGAATATTAGTTGTGATGGAACGAGGTTGGTTGGCGCTGCAGCTGGTTATGGTATAGCGATTGGAGGTTCTGATTTTAATATAATAAAAGGGTGTATTGTTGAAAAGTATAAATACAATATAGAAGTAACTATTTCTGGACATAATAATACTTTTATTAATAATACGTTATTATCTTCAAATATATTTGCAGGAATTTCTATAAGTGGTGGAGATCAGAACAATATAACAAACAATACATTTTATAATAATTCATATGATGGAATAAATATTGGTAGTGGTAGTGTTAATACATTGATTTGGGGTAATAAATTTTTGGGCTCTGGTGAGGGTATAGACAATAGTGGCACTAACACCAACTTTTGTCTCAATGACCTATACGGCAACTATTATGATGACAAAATTACTTATACTGGTGTTCCTGAAGATGACTGTGGACCTACCCCTAATGCTACAATCATGCTCTACGATAAATCCGAGCAATACAACTGGTCATGGGGAAGCACTGGTACTACAACCTTCAACAATTTGAGAGAAGCTGTGTATAATACCGAAAATAATAGAACAATAAGAGGTTTCCCTGAATCTGGTACGTTCTGGTTGAATGATACTGACACTGTTAGAAGTAATATCACTTTAGATTGTAACGGAATTGTATTTGATGATAAAGCAGCCGGTGAAACAGCAATTACTTTTAAAGGAGAGAATGATTGGTTAGTTAAAAATTGTACATTTAATAGGTATAGCAATGGAATTTATATACTTAATAGCGGAGATAATAATAATTCAATTATGAATAATACTTTCTTGTCCAGTACTGGACAAGGTATACAGTTAGATGTGGGTGACCATAACAATATAACAAACAACACCTTCTTCAATAACACACTAGAAGGTATTGATGTGGTAGGAACAGGAGCACTTAACACTTTCATCTGGGGCAACAGATTTTTAGGAAATAATAATGATGGTGTTCTAGATTCTGGTACAGGAACAGATTTTTGCGTCAATAATATTTACGGAAACTATTACGACAACAATGTAGATTATGGTGCAGTTATGCAGGACGATTGCGGTCCTGCACCAAATGCAACTGTTTGGTTGTACGACAAATCTGCACAATACAATTGGTCATGGGGTTCAACAGGAACCGCTACTTTCAACAATCTAAGAGAAGCAGTGTACAACACAGAGAATAACAGAACTATTAAAGGTTTCCCTGAATCTAGTACGTTCTGGTATAATGATACTGACACAGTGAGAAGTAATATTACTTTAGATTGTAACGGAATTGTGTTTGATGATAAAGCAGCCGGTGAAACAGCAATTACTTTTAGAGGAGAGAAAGATTGGTTAGTTAAAAATTGTACATTTAATAGGTATAGCAATGGAATTTATATATTTAATAGCGGAGATAATAATAATTCAATTATGAATAATACTTTCTTGTCCAGTACTGGACAAGGTATACAGTTAGACATGGGTGACCATAACAATATAACAAACAACACCTTCTTCAACAACACACTAGAAGGTATTGATGTGGTAGGAACAGGAGCACTTAACACTTTCATCTGGGGCAATAGATTCTTAGGTTTAAGCAATGATGGTGTTCAAGATTCTGGCACAGGAACAAATTTCTGCGTCAATGACCTCTACGGAAACTATTACAACGGCTCTGTTGACTCTGGTGGTTTAGATGTAGATGACTGCGGCCCAACACCTAACGCAACAATTACAGTAGATAAAAATGGTGATATTGGAATATCTTGGGGCACAAACCTAAGCGTGAAAGATATTCAAGAAGGTGTTTACAATACATGGAATGGCAGCAGTAAACTTCTCCAAATATTGCCAGCATCTGGTCCATACAATGGCTCTATTACATCATTTAGAAATAATATTATAATTAACTGCAGCAACAATTCTTTAATGGGTGGCGGCGCTGGAACTGGTATAACTATATCTAACAGAAATATTAAAATACAAAATTGCACTTTCAATAATTTTGATACAGGCATCTCATTGAAAGGTTCATATAATTTAATATACAATAACACATTCCTCGGCAATGATTTAGAAGCGATTTTATTTACAACTGGTGTGGACAGCTTCAACGTCATCAAACATAATAATTTCACAAGCAATAATGATGATGCAATAGACGGAAATGCTCCTTCAGCAACTTCTACTGAAAATAATATTACAGAAAACACATTTGACAGCAATACAGATTATGCCATAACTATTGCCAGTGCTAACATGCTCAACACAAGTATTTGGAGAAATAATTTCAGAAATAATAGGATAGGAACATCACCTTATACACAAGTTAATAATGTTGTAAAGAATACTACATTTAACGTAAGCAATCAAGGCAATTATTGGAGTGATTATGACAGCGCAGCTGAAAGCTGCAACGATGCAAACGGCGATGGTTTCTGCGACTTCCCACAAGATAATATAACTGGCGCAGGTGCAATAAACGATTCATGGCCATACTCTGCATTTTTGGATTACTTCAATTCCAGACCAGTAATTACATTATCTCTGAAACCAATTACTGCTTATTCAAACAGCACATTAAATGCAACAGCTAATTATACTGATGCTGAAAGTGATATAGGAACAGTTTACTTTGAATGGTTCAGAAATAATACTTTGTTCTGGAATACATCATTCGGAAGCATAAGCGCAAACGCAAATATTTCTGACAATTTAACCCGTGGCAACTTCACTAAATGGACAAATATTACTGTGCAAGTAACAGGATTTGATGGTGTTTATAACAGCACGCCTATAAACGTAAGCATAAATATATCTAACACAGCTCCAGAAATAAGAGCGCCAGTCCTCTCGCCATCAACTGCTTATGCTAACAACACAGTTAATGCAACATTTGTTACATGGGATATTGACGGCGATGCAATGACTGCATACTTTGATTGGTATGTGAATGGAACATATAGATTTGCCAATTTCACAACTGGCGTCAACAACAACACAAATATCAGCTCATTCCTCAAATATGATAATTATACTAAATGGGCAAATGTTACTGTCATGGTTACTTTATACGATGGTGTCGTCAACAGTACTCCGCAAAACCTGACAATAAACATATCTAATTATGTGCCAGAATCTGTTAAAGTTGCATTCAGCCCAGAGACAATTTACACAAACACAACTGTAAACATCACCAGCAAAGTTTGGGATATTGACGGCGATGCAATGATAATATATTACGATTGGTTCGTCAACAAAACACATAGATTTGGAAATTTCACATCTGGTTTAGCTAACAATACTAACGTAAGCTCTTTCCTAAATCATGGTAATTTCACTAAATGGAATAATTTGACTGTTCAAGTAGTTGTTTATGATGGTGTAAGCAATAGTACACCAATTAATTATTCTGCTAATAATGTAAGCAATATTGTTCCAGAAATAAGAGCGCAAGTTATCTCGCCGTCAACAGCTTATGCAAATGACACAGTTAATGCAACCTTTGTAACATGGGATATAGATAACAGCGACGGCGGTGATTTATTAACAGCTTACTTTGACTGGTTTGTGAATGGAACATACAGATTTGCAAACTTCACAACTGGTGTGAATAATAACACAAACATTAGCTCATTCCTAAAATACACTAATTATACTAAATGGGCAAATGTTACTGTCATGGTAACTTTATACGACGGCGTTGTCAACAGCACACCACAAAATCTAACTATTAATATCTCTAATTTTGTTCCAATAGCAATTAGCCCAATAATCAGCCCACACAGCCCAGAAATAACAGATACACTAAACGCAACACTAAAAGTATGGGATATTGATTCAGATGCAATGACTGTTTACATTGACTGGTTTGTAAACGAAATAAGAAATGTAACAAATATCACAACCAATGTTGCAAATGGAACAAATGTTTCAACATATTTAGGCACAGGCAATTACAGCGGCACAAGCAATGTTACATTCCAATATGCAATTTATGATGGTTTCAGTAATTCAACGCCTATAAACAGCTCGTATGTATATTTCACAAATATTGCTCCTTCAATCACTTTATCATTAAAGCCAACAACTGCTTATGGCAATAACACACTAAATGCAACTGCAAATTATACTGACTTAAACGATAATGTTGGAACAGTATATTTCAACTGGTTCAGAAATGGAACAATGTTTGCAAGCACATCCTTCGGAAGTATTAATCCTAATGCAAACATCTCTGACAACCTTACATCTGGAAACTTCAGCAGATGGACTAACATTACAGTGCAGGCAACACCATTTGACGGAACAGTTAATGGCACTGCTGTAAATGTAAGCATAAACATTTCTAATTATCTGCCAGAATCAGTCAAAGTAGCATTTAGTCCAGACACAATATATACTAACACAACTGTTAACATTACTTCTAAGGTTTGGGATATTGACGGCGATGCAATGACTATTTATTATGACTGGTTCGTCAACAAAACACATAGATTTGGAAATTTCACATCTGGATTAGCTAACAACACCAATGTAAGCTCTTTCTTACATAACAGCAATTTCACTAAATGGAGCAATTTGACTGTGCAGGTTGTTGTTTATGATGGTGTAAGCAATAGCTCGCCTGTTAATTATTCTGCAAATAATGTCACCAATATTGCTCCAGAAATAAGAGCGTCTGTCCTCTCGCCGTCAACAGCTTATGCAAATGATACAGTTAATGCAACCTTTGTTGCTATGGATATTGACAACACAGATGGTGGAGATGTTTTAACTGCTTACTTTGATTGGTATATTAATAATACATATAGAATTGTTAATTTCACGACTGGTATCAACAACAACACAAACATAAGCTCATTTTTAAGACCAGCTAATTTCAGTAAATGGAGCAATGTTACTGTGATGGTTACTTTATACGACGGAGTTGTTAACAGCACACCACAGAATTTGACTATTAATATAAGTAATTATGCCGCAGAATCAGTCAAAGTAGCATTTAGTCCAGACACAATATATACTAACACAACTGTAAACATTACTTCTAAGGTTTGGGATATTGACGGCGATGCAATGACTATTTATTATGATTGGTTCGTCAACAAAACACATAGATTTGGAAATTTCACATCTGGATTAGCTAACAATACTAACGTAAGCTCATTCCTCAATCATAATAACTTTACTAAATGGAGCAATTTAACTGTGCAGGTTGTTGTTTATGATGGTGTAAGCAATAGTTCGCCTATTAATTATTCTGCAAATAATGTGACCAATCTTGCGCCGTATATTAACGCAACAGACATTTACTCGCCAAATAATTGCTCGACAGAAAAGATAAATGGCAGCGGAATTCCAAGTGATATTGATCTTGATGCACAAACATTATACTTTAACTGGTTTGTTACAAGCTCAGCTAATATTGCCAGAATAAATTATTCAGAGATAATTAACAATGTCAATAATGGTGATAACACCAGCAGGAATCTTACAACAGGCAAATTCACTATTGGAGATAATGTTACATTACAAATAACAGCTCATGATGGTGCAGATAATAGCAGTTCCAGAAACACGACGACAATAACAATAAGAGACTGCACACCGCAACAACCTGATGGAGGAGGCGAAGGAACACCGCCATCAACACCACCAAGCGAACCAACACCAGAAGAACCAGTTGTAACACCAGAAATAATAATCCCACCAATATGTGAATCAAGCACTTCTTGCAGTGGTTGGGGCAGATGCGCTGATAAAAAGATGAGCAGAACATGTGTAAGAACAAGCACAGACTGCACAACAAGCGAGTATAAAGAGCAGGATAGCTGCTGCTACAGTGATAGCGAGTGTGATTCAGGATATAAATGTACAAGTAATAAATGTGAATTATATCAATCATGCACAGACAGCGACGGCAGTGATACTTACACAACCGGTTATGTTTACGGTCTTTCAAGCGGTGCAGAATATAGATATGGAGATAGATGTGCTGATAAAACAAAAGTTGTAGAATATATCTGCTCAGGTTTAAGTCCGACAAGAGATGCTGTTAACTGCGTATCTGGCTGTGAAAACGGCAAATGTAAACAATGTATACCAGATATTGTATGTGAAGACTGGACAAAATGTGAAGAAAAAATAGTTAATGATAGAAGTGGTAAAGAAAATAAACTTTATCAGAAAACAAGAGTATGCAAGGATTTAAACAAATGTCTTGGTGAATACACAGACACAGCTGAATGCTGTCCAAGCGGGATAGTTGGAAGAGCAACAGGCAGCTGCAATTTATTCTGCGAGCCAAAAGAAGAATGCCAGTGGAGCTCATGCAGTAACGGAGCGAGATATGAAACATGCACTAAGACAAACAGAATATGCCAAACAATTACAAAGGTAACTCAAAGAGAAAAATGCAAAACTGAAGAAAAACCACCAGAAAAATTAGAGGATACATTTATTAGAAAACCAATTGAAAATGCTCTCCAACCAACTGATGAGCACATTGCTGAAATTATTGACACTGTGAAAGATATAATACCTGAAGATTGGAAAGATGTTAAGATAACTACAGAAAAAGTTGAACAGATAGTTACTGAACATACTGAAGGCACTTTAGATGTAATAGAAACAAATGAAGAAGAGCAAGCTGATGAGGTAATAGAAGAATTAAAAGAAGAAACAGAAATTGGGCAGGAAACTTCTATTGAATCTACACACACTGCAACAACAATCATTGTTGAGAACACTGAAACAGGAGAAACAGAAGAAGTAACTGCTGTAACAATCACATTTGAAGGTGAAGAAACATTAGATAAAAATAATAATGATATTACACCAGATGTTCAGGAAATAAACAGTGAAGTAGAGATTGAAGAAATAAATGAGGAAGAAGTACCACAAGATATAGAAGATTTAAACAATATATTAGACGAGATTGGAGAAGCTGTTATACCTGAAGAAGTTGAAGAAGTCAAAGAGGCTGCCGAAGAAAAAGTGCCTGAAGAAATAAGTGGAGAAATGGCAGAGGAAATGCCAGTTGAACTAGTTCCAGAAGAGATATCAGAAGAAGAGATTGGACAAGTACCAATTGAAATACCAAAAGAAATTGAAGAAGAAGCAGAAGTTCCTAGCGAAGAAGAACAAGAAATAATTAAAGAAAAACCTTCAGAAGAAGCTGAAGTAATAATCCCTGAAGAAGAAACACCGCTTGACAAAGTTGGCAAAGCAATTGATGCAATAATAGATATATTCTTGCCTGAAAAGGAAAAAGTAAAAGAAGAAATTGAAAAAGAAGTTCCAATTGAAGAAAAACAACCTGAAAAGATAGAAGAAGAAGAAAAACGAGTAGAAAAAGAGAAATTAATAGAGGAAGAAAAACCAGAAGAAGCTGAAGATATTGCATCTTACGTACCTTTAATCGAAGAGCCTGTAACAGAAGAAGTTAAAATATTGCCAGAGGAAGAACCAGCAGAAGAAGAAGTTAAGGTAATAGAACTGCCTGAAAAAATTGAAGTAATAATTCCTGAAGAAGAATTAGAAGAAACATGGATGGATAAGTTTGGCAAGGCAGTAGATGTAATCGCTGAAAAAACACAGCCTGAAGAAGAGATAAGCGAAGAAGAAAAGACGCAGGAATTAATTAAACAAATTGTTGAAGAAGGATTAAAAGAAACTCCTGAAAAAGAAATTACTGAAGAAGGATTAACAATTCCAAAAGAAGAAAAAGAGCTTGGAAAAGAGAAAAAAGGAATTGTGGTTAAAGGTGATGAATCTGCTGAAGAATTAACTAAATTATTAGAAGAGCATAACATTAAAGTTGCTGACAGGTTAATTGGCACAACAATTACAGAGAATGATGTTGTATTTGCATCTTCAAAAGTAGAAAATGATAAAGACACAAAACCAGTTATACTGGGATTAAATGTAGGTGTCACAGAAGGAGCAAATAGAAAATCAAAAGAGCTGAAGATAAAAATTATAACAGGGGAAAGCAAGAGTGAGTTAATAACAAGATACAGAAATTGGTTATATAAAGTAGAAATAGTACAGAGTGGAAAATCTAAGAAGATAAACAACATCAAAGTAATAGAATTCATTCCAAAACATGTTGCAAATTCTGCAACAGAGTTAGTTTTCGTCGGAGAAAAACCTATAATATTACAAGATGATCCAATCATAGAATGGAGTGTCGACACATTGAAGTCTGGAGAAAAGAAGGAGTTCAGCTATATTGTCAAGAGAAAATTGACCAAGGTTGAAACAGTCAGCATTGTTTCCGGCGAATATGAAGATAAAGTAGAAAAGAATGCACTGCCATGTACGAATGTAACCTATTCTGAGACAAAGCTGCCTGTAACAACATACAAAGAAGAATCTAAACAAACATCTAATGCAGAAACTAAGGTTAAAGAAGCAGGATATTCTGTGATAATGACGCCATTTAATGTAAAGTGCACTGGAGATAATATTGACTTCACGATAAACATTCCTGACAAATATGCTGACGTGAATATATTAAAATGCACAGGGGCAAACTGCGAGCCAAAGAAAAAAGAAACAGTTAACGAATTAACCTGCGGCAACAAGATAATAAGAGAAACAACTATTGAGGAAGAGTTTGCTAATTTCATGCCGATAAATATTACTGAAGTTTCAATTAATATAACTGAATTTAAGAATGCAGTTGCAGCAATGAAAGACAAGATTGAATATTACGACGAGAAAACAGGATTGGTTAGCACAACAATTGATGAAGAAGCCATGCAACCGCAAAATTCAATGTTAAGAATAATTGGCGCACCACTTAAGTTTAAGTTTGATGCTTCAATAATTTCCAAGTCTAAACCACTTGAAACAGAAAACATAGCAATAACCATTCCATTAATTGAGCCAGTTGGATTTGAAAATAAGTCCTTTGCACTGTACATCAACACAGGTAAAGACGAGCAGGGATTAGATACATGGGAACATATAGAAAGTGATATTGACTATGAAACTAAATTAGTAAATGCAGATATAATAAATGCCAGCAGTTATCTTGACCATAATAAAGAGATAGAAGTAGCATTAATGGGCATCCTGTGCTTGAACTGCTTAAATGCCACGCTTGAACCTGTTTACATGCCGAAAACACCGTCGAGAGATGCAGTTATACTTGTCCATGGTCTTGCAAGCAGTCCTGCAAAGTATGAAGAGATTATAAAAGACATCAAACTAACAGAGCAGCCATTCCAAGCATGGACATTTGCTTATCCAACAACTGATGAAATAGAAAAGAATGCAAAAGAATTTGCAAGATTGATTGAGGAACAGCAGGATAAATTTGACAGAATCTATATTGCTGCGCACAGTTTAGGAGGAATAACTACACAACAAGCATTGTACTATGCATATCAGGAGAACTTAAAACAACCTGCTGACAAGCCAGCTTATCAATTTGTGAATAAAGTGAAAAGAGTAGTTGTAGTCGGCAGTCCTAACGAAGGAACCCCAGGAATAGAACCATACAAGAAGCTGTTCCAATTCTTAATTAATGCAAAAACAGACACGCCTTTATTCAATGTAAATAGTAATATTATTTCAAAACTTTCACAAGGATTAATTACACCACAAATTCCAAGTATAGATTATTATGTCATTGCAGGAAACAAGCCTTACCCATTCAGCAATGTATTCTTTGAGAAAGTTCTTGCTAACGGCGAGAAAGTTGTTGTTCCAAATGATGGTATTGTCGGCGTAAAGAGCGCCCAGCATATTGGCGACGAATACATAAATAACACATGCCAGAATTATTGGGAAGTTGGATTAACACATACAGAGCTGTTAGCCAATCCAGCTGGAAGAAAACAGATTGAAAAGATTGTTGCTGAAGGTGTGTTAGGAGAAACAAGCATTAATGCAATCATGGGCAGTAATCAGTATTATCAGTTCCACATAAGCGATTGTTCAGAGAAAGATATGTATATGGTCGTCGGAAAAGAAACTGATGAAAAAGAAGTGTTTGATGAAACTGGATGCAAATGCGGCGACGGATACTGCGCTAATTTTGAAAACTCTGAAACATGCCCAAGCGATTGTCCAAAGGTTGCTAAACCAATCAGATTCGGAAAGACAACTGTATTTACAATATTAATCTTGCTGTTATTGATTGTTTTGGTAGTCATTGGAAGTGCTGCTTACCTGCCATACGGCATCTACAAGCATCACGTCAACAAGAGAAAAAGAGAAATGCATTTCTTGGAAGCTGAAAAAGTTAATCTCGAGCATTATATACATGATGTTTCAAGAAAAATGCATATAGTTAAAGTAAGAGAAATGCTAATAAGCAAAGGATGGAATAAAGAAGTTATTGAAAAATATATTAAACAAGTTGAAATGAAAAGCTTGAATGCTCTGGAAACATATGCAAAAGAGCTTATCGAAAAAGGAATACACCCATTAAAAGTAAGAGAGCATTTAATAAGAAAAGGATGGCATCCGACACATGTTGATAAAGTTCTTGAAGTAAAACCAGAGCATGTTCTTGAACAGACAACAAGACAATTAAATGAATATGTAAAACACAGACTAAGCAAAGGCAGTTCACGAACACAAATAAAAGAAGAACTTCTTAGAAGAGGCTGGCAGGAAACTATTATAGATAAAATGCTGCCTGTTAAACCAGAAGATTATCTGAGAGATATTAAGATTTATGTAAAAGAAAGATTGAAGAGCAAAGCAAACATATTGATGATAAGAAATGAACTTGTTAAAAAAGGATGGAAAGAAGAGGTTATTGATAAATTATTAGAAATAACTCCTAAATCAGTTGAAAAAGAATTAAAAAACTACATAGACAATGCATTGAAGACGAGAAGGAATAAGCTGCTAATAAAAGATGATTTAGTTAAAAAAGGCTGGCCAGTTCCAATGATTGAGAACATGCTTGGCCTTGACGGTGAAACAAGCGTCTATGAATTAGGAAAATATATCAAAGAAAGATTAAGCAAGAAAAATAAAAAACAAAGTATCTTGGAGCTTAGAAATGAGTTAATTGAAAAGGGATGGCCTGTTGAAATAGTTGACAGATATTTAAGAATCAGCGACGAGGAAGGAATAAGAATATTGAAAGCATATATTGAGATAGAAATAAAAGAAGGCAATGATATTTCAGAAATAAAGAAAAAACTTAGAGAAAAAGGGTGGGATAAAGAGGTTATTGAAAGCTGCATAGCATTTGACAACAGGAAAAAGATTGAGCAGCTTAAGGATTATGTTAAGTATGAATTGTTCCAAAAACATACAACACTTGAAATAAGAGAAAAATTGCTGAAAAAGCAGTGGAACAAAAATATAGTTGATGAACTCCTCGGATTTAATCAGGAGATTGGACTAGAGCTGTTAATCAATTATATCAAAACACAGCATAAAAAAGGCGCTTCAAGAATAGAGATCAAAAAGAAACTTGCTGAAAAAGGATGGGATACTAATGTTGTTGATGACATGTTTAATAAAATAAAATAGTTATTCAATAAAAAACCCATTCACAGCAGAGCTGTGGGGTTTCACTCAGAAATCAAAGATTTCTGATGTGCCAAAAATCTGTTGATTTTTGAGCATTTAAGCCTCAAATTGGGTATTGACATCGTAGCAGAGCTAAAGGGGTTTGAACCCAATTTGAGCAATCAAAAATTTTATAAATTATACATCTATTCTTTAGTTTATGGATTGCATAACACGAGGCAGACTAACTGTTATTTCTTGCGAAGCTGGAACCTATTTTGGAGATAAGATATTCAATGAGCTAAAGAATCTTAAATTAAATAATGAGATTAGAATTGTTGAAACAAAAGAAGAAACATTTGCAAACGGCGAAATAAAGGTAGTTATACAAGATTCTGTAAGGGGAGATGATGTTTATGTCGTGCAGTGCATGGAAAATCCCCATCACCCAAAATCAATAAATGACAGGCTAATTGCGATGTTTTGTGCGATTGATGCAGCGAGAAGAGCAGGCGCTGCATTTGTCAATTTGGTTGTTCTTCCTTATCCATACGCCAGACAGGAAAAGAAAAAAGCAAGAGAGCCAATAACAGCAAGTTTGATCGCAAATCTTCTCGAACATTTGAGTATAAATTCCATCATCACAATGGATGTGCATTCAGATGCAATAACTGGTTTTTTTCGAACAACTGATTTTATTAATCTGTTTGGGGCAAACACAATATTGGATTACATAAAAGATAATCATCTGCAGCTTCTTGATGATCTTGTAGTCGTGAGTCCAGACATGGGCGGCGCTGCAAGAGCAAAATATTATGCACGAATGCTGAATGCCGGTCTTGCATTGGTCAACAAGGAAAGAGATTACAGAAAAGCGAATGTTATTGAAAACGTGGCATTAATAGGAGATGTCAAAAATAAAAATGTATTGATTGTTGACGACATAATTGACACTGGCGGAACAATGAACGGCGTCATTAATGAGCTTAAGAAAAACGGCGCAAAGAATATTATGGTTGCCACATCATTTGCCATGATGAACGGAAAATGCATTGACAGATTCCATGAGTTGTATGAAAAAAAGATGTTAACTTTGGTTTTAGGCACAGATACTGTCTACCACAACGAGAAGTTCTTTGAAATTTATCCATGGTACAAAGAAGTAAGTATTGCGCCGCTTGTTGCGAAAGTAATTGAAACAATTAATTTAAGGAAACCAATCAGCGATGTTATTGGAAAAAGATGAATTCCTTTGTTTAGTTCTAGGGCGAAGCCACCCGTCTCATGAATTTATTTATTGGTTTAGGTTTACGAATTTTATTTTCTGATAAAACTCTTCGAAAAAACTTAAACTTTTCATGTAACGGGGGACTGCGTCCCACAAACGTGTTGGGAGCGAAAAAGAGTATGGAATAAAAAACAATCAAAATAAATAGTAAATTTTATCTTAAAGCAATAGTTCCATTAAATATTTATACTTAAATTGTTTCTAAAGAAGTTATGACTTGTCGACAACTATTAATTGCTAGTGGTGTCGGAATTCTTTCGCTGTTTACTCCCAAAATTTCCGAAAAAGGGATAGATTTTTTGGTTTCTGAGGTAGAAGCAAGACCTTACAAAACAAGTGATAAATTATATGAAGATGCTTTACCTGCTGATTATGTAATGCCTGGTGCAAGAATTATTGACAGAAGAAAAAGTTATGCCAAAGACGAAGAACTTCTGTTTAAATATGATGATTGGACAGATTATTATTTTGTTAGAGAAGAAATCCATGAAGACATTCAGACAGTATTTAAAAATTTAGACGACAAATGTATCTGTGTCAATACACCACATATTCTCAATAGAGCAGTTATATTTGATTTTAAAAAATTTCATGATTATAATGTCTTAAAAAAAGGAAGATTCATGGACGTGAGCTTGTATTCTAAAGGGTTTATGGTGTTTAGAACAGCTGATGATAATTATGCGCTGATAACACCAATAAATACTGGTGTAATAGATACAATAAAAGATATGTTGGAAGCAACAGTGAATGAAGGAACAATACCTGATGAATAAATATGCTAAAAGGAAGTAATTTTCTAAAAAACTAATTATTTTTGATACTCTAAACGAATAAATCTCATTGTCTTTTTAGTTTACACCTATTTATACAAATGACCCATAAACCTTACAGGATAACTTACTGCTCTTGAGATTGCATTATCCCATGAATGCGACATAAATAGACTTCTTATACCTTTCAAAATTAATACACCGGCTGCTGCAACAACAAAAGGATTAAGAGCTATGTCTGCAGCAGAATAAGAACTGTTTATATCAGAACTATTCATATAAGAATTATAAGAAGCTGAATCATATTCTTCTCTCAATGAAGATATTAAGCGTATAGGCTGCTTTGCATTCTTATTATTACCTGAAGTTGCTGCTTTAAGAAAAGTTACTAAATCCACCTTGACAATTTTGTAATTGTTCACAGGTTCAGATGGTGATACTGCATTTTCCAATGAAGTTTGCTGATAAGGATGTTCTGAGGATGTTAATGCAAAAGAACAACTTAAAACAACTGATGCAAGTGTGTACTCAACTGCCAAATCTATTTTTCCTTCTCTTCCCTGAACAATCTTATCGCCAATTTCCATGACAAACACCTCTTAACACATTGATTAACAAATAAAGATACAGATTATAATAGCAGAACTTCTTATTATAACCATCGACGATATTTCCGCAAATTTTCCGAAAATGAATTTAATAACTTAGAGAAAACCGAAAAGAATATTTAAAGCGTGAAAAAATTATCGGAAATCTTTTGGAGAAAGCGGAAGGTTTGCGGTGAAAAATTGAAACGTGTCACAAGAAAGATGGAAAGAAAGAAAGAAAGAAAGATAAATAGAGAAATAAATAAAGGGATAGATAAATAATAAAATAGATAATAAAAATAAAAGAAATTGATTAAATAAATTAAAAAAATTAAATTAAAAAAATCAGTTGTCAACTTTTACAGTCAACTGTTTTCCCCAAACTTGGTCAAACATTGTTTGTAATGCTCCTGCAAAAAATTCTGTAGTGACCCAAATTCCAGCATCGTATGATGGAACTGCTTTTTGGTCATCCAATAATGCGAAAATAACTTCTTTGCCGTCAACAATGCAGAATCTTGCTTTAACTGTTGAAACATTCTTTAACTCTGCAAATTTTTCTAAAACTTCAACTGCCTTCTGTGATTTCTTTGTAATTGGGGCTGCAATTCTTACCTTTACTCCTCTTTTAGCAGCTTTTTCAAGGCATCTCTTCAATGAATCTGCTTTTCTTAAAAGGCCCTGCTCGGTTGTTAAAATCTCTACTGATTTCTGAGCATTGTTAATCATTGTATTCATTGTATGATAAACATTCAATCTGTCCCTCAATGCTCCGCTAAGCTCTGAAGGATCAACAATATCAACGCCTTTTGTATAAAGAACATCTAATTCTTGTAATATTTCGTCTTTCTTAAGCTCTTCAATTATTTGTGCCTGATTTTCAGCGTCCTGTTTAACTTTTTTCTTGACTCTTTCAATAACTTCTATTGGTTTTACTGCAATATATTTTATTGGTTTGCCAATCTTCATAACAATAAAGCCTTTCTTTTCAAGACTTTCCAAAACATCATAAGCTCTTGATCGTGGAACACTAGAAATGTCGCTTAGCTCACCAGCACTTGAAATACCTCTGCTAAGCAAAGATACCCATATCTTAGCTTCATAGCTGTTTAAGCCGAATTCTTTTAACCTATTTAATAACCTGTCTCCAATAATCATTTTATAACCCCCAAATTATGTTTAATTTTAAATATAAAATACATGCAGATATATGATTTTATACCTTCAAGTAATTCAGAATCAACCCTTTTAATTCTAAGCTTATATAGGGAATAACTTACTCCTATTTAAATGTTTTGGTTTTATTTACTCTAAAGTAGTCATAAAACAGTTAAATAACATATGATTATAAATAAGGAAAACAATAAGATTTATATAAGTTTAGCTTTAGGTTAAGAATAGGCTAATAAATGTAAGAATAAAAAGGAGAATAATATGGTTTTAGAAACGCGTAAATATTTCTTTTATATTCTAGCTGCAGCATTATTATTCCTTTCTTATATGATAGTTAAGGATTTCATAATAAGTGTATTAAACGCAGTGGTAATAGTTGTTGTATTTTATCCATTATATAAATTCATTGAAAAAAAGATTAAATCAAAAAGTATTGCATCTGCAATAATCACAATATTGATAATAATATTAATCATTGTACCTTTGACATTTTTAATTAATGGATTGGTTAAAGAGTCTGGTGAGGCATATTCATATATAAAATTAAGCGTTGATAAAGAAGATTTTTTTTATGAAGGCTGCAGTAATTATTTTTGTGAACTAAACAAAAAAATAAATGGATTTATAGATGAATACAATTTAAAGAGCAGCATTATTGAAACGTTGGGCGACATTGGAAAAAAATTGTATAGTATGTCCTTTGTTTTTCTTATGAGCCTGCCATCAAAAATACTTAATTTTATAATCATGATTTGTATGGTGTTTTTCCTGTTTATTGAAGGAGAAAAGGTGATTTGGTATATTAAGAAAAACTTTCCATTAAATGAATTTCAGCATAAGAAGCTGATTACCCAAATAAAAGATACAACAAATGCAATTGTTTATGGCCAAATTATTGTTTCTATGTTAGTTGGTATAGTTGGCGGAATAGGATTGTATCTTGTAGGAATCCCAAATCCAATAATATTAGGGATTATAATGGCGATACTCTCACTGCTGCCTGTTGTTGGCTCATCGTTAATATGGATTCCAGCGTCATTATATTTAATAATTAACGGCATTATGGCATCTGAAAATATTATGATTATAAAAGGCATCTCGTTATTGGTCGGATGTATGATTTTAGTTAGTCTTATGGAATTAGTATTAAAACCGAAAATTATAGGAGAAAGAGCAAGCGTCCATCCAATGATTATTTTAATAGGAATCTTAGGAGGTATCACTTATTTTGGCATTGGTGGATTTATCTTAGGGCCAATAATTCTTTCAGTATTAGCAAAATTAGTAAGTTTTTATGAAACCAAAAATAAAAAAATTAAAAGAGAAAATAATAGAGGAGAGATATGATTATATAATTGTTATAAGTGTTAAATAATAGTTAATGATAAAAAGTTTAGAATAAATGAACAAAAGGCAAACAACATGAAATTCAAAGTAAAAAAACTAGACATGCATACTGGCTATCCGTTTATAGCTGTATTAAACAAAAAAGATGCAGATTTAATGGATATTTATTCTTTGGACAGGATAAGTATCAAACGAGATCATAGACAAGTTATAGCAACATTAGATACAACAGAAGAACTTGTAAAAAGAGGGGAGATAGGCATATTTTCAGAAACATTTGAACATTTAGGTGTAAAAAAAGGTGCTCATGTTCATGTTTGTCTTGAAGAAAAACCAAAAAGCGTAGAATATATTAAAAAAAAATTAAAAGGCGCGAGATTAAATGATGAAGAAATATTTGCGGTAATAAAGGATATCAGCGAAGATATGCTGAATGAAATAGAGATAACTTATTTTGTTTCTGGGTGTTATATGCACAAGCTTAGCCATAAAGAAACAGTTGCATTAACCAAAGCAATGATAAACACAGGAGAAATCCTAAAATTTAACAAAAGTATTGTAGTAGATAAACATTGCATTGGCGGTGTTGCAGGAAACAGAACAACACCCATAGTTGTGTCTATACTTGCAGCAGCTGGAGTAACAGTTCCTAAAACAAGCTCAAGATCTATTACCAGCGCAGCCGGAACAGCAGATACAATAGAAGTATTATGTAATGTAGAATTTTCTGCAGAAAAACTAAAACAGATTGTAAAGAAAACCAATGGTTGTTTAGCATGGGGTGGCGCATTAAATCTTGCTCCAAGCGACGATAAAATCATCAGGGTAGAGCATCCGTTAAGCTTAGACCCAACAGGACAGTTGATTGCGAGCATTCTTTCAAAAAAGAAATGTGTCTCTGCTACACATGTACTAATAGATATTCCTGTTGGCAGAGGAGCAAAAATAGAACATATAAAAGATGCAATAAAATTAAAAAAAAAGTTCATGGAAGTTGCAAAAGATATAGATTTAAAAGTAAAAGTGTTCATTACAAACGGCTCGCAGCCAATAGGCAATGGTATAGGCCCGGCACTTGAAGCGCGGGAAGTATTATACTTATTGAAAAATGGTCATGAAGAAAAATATCATAATTTATTAAAAAGAAAATGTCTGCATATTGCTGGAGATCTATTTGAGTTGATAGGAAAAGCAAAAAAGAAAGAGGGCTACAGTTATGCAAAAGGCATTCTTGAATCCGGCGCAGCGTTTGCAAAGTTCAAAGAAATTATTAATGCACAGGGCGGAAAATTAGGTAATCCTGAAAAAATAAAGATTGGTAAATTCAACTTTACATTCAATGCTCATAAAAGCGGAAAGATTATTCATGTTGACAATAAAGTGATCAACAGACTGGCAAGAATTGCAGGAGCACCGCACGACAAAGGAGCCGGGGTATATCTTTATGTGCACAAAAATGATCTTGTTAAAAAAGGCGAAAAATTATTCACATTATACTCAGACAATAAAGAAAGATTAAATTATGCAAAAGAAGATTATGAATGGAGATCAGGATTTGAGATCAAATAAAGAAATGTAGTAAAAAGGATGGACCATGAAAGAAAAAAAATGCGAGAAATGCGACGCAATAATGATTAATATTGGGGCAATTCATATATGCCCAAACTGTTATGATGTTGAAGTTGAGGACGAGAAATGGGAAGGCCATAAACATACCTGCCCAAAATGCGGCAAAGATATCAAATTATTCCAGACACACCATAAAGGCAAGGTGTTTCACTGTAAGCATTGCAACACAGTAGGGCATGTTATTAATCAAAAAGAATATCATAAAAAAACGTATAATATATCAAAAGCATCGCAGCTTGGAAAAAAATTAACATGGCTGTTTGATGTGCCGTGCAAATTCTGGTTCAGAAAAGATGATGTTTACGAAACAATCTGCCCGAAATGCAACATGAAAAAAGTCTGCGACGAGCACAGTAAAGCATTGTATGAATTTACAAAAAGAAAAGATATAGAGGTTTATTTCGCAGGCGATTTCATAGAAATTGTGCATAAAAAGGCAGGAGTATAATTTTTAAGATTAAATCTGTTTTTTACTTATGCCATTATTTACATACTGGCTGATTATTGTCTTTGAATATATAGTTCTTGTTAATAAAATAACCTAATAAACTGAATGGGGCGCTTGACAAGATCACAACAGCCAAATAATGTGTTGAAATGTATATATGCCCAAAATAACTTACAGTATACCATCCTGCATAAATAAATAATGTAACTAAAAAGAATAAAAGAAACTGATAATCTTTGTGGACATGGCATTCAAATGTAACATATTTATGATAGAAATATAACAAAAATAAACCAATCATAAGAGAAATCAAAAATGCATACATAAACCAAACATTAGTTAATTCTGTTATTGTTACTGTTAAAAGGATTTCAATCCAGTAAACAAGGGTTCCGCCTGCTGAATATTTTAGAAATTTTGACATGTATTATATGAGAAAATGTACCTGTTTAAATTGTTAATGAAAAAATATAAATTACGCCAACGCACAGATTACCACCAGCTTTTGCGTGCGCAAAACTTGGGAAAAGGTCAGCTGGTTGGACATCCTCACTACGTTCGGAGTCCAACTAACATAAACTAATTAAAAAATCCTCTCCGTAACGCCAACGCCCAGATTTGAACTGGGATATCCCGAAGGAAACCGGCTTGCTTGACCTTGATGCTCAAGGCCGGCGCAATACCAGATTATGCGACGTTGGCAATGGTGGAGAGGATTTTTCTTGTATCCCGAAGGAAACCGGCTTGCTTGACCTTGATGCTCAAGGCCGGCGCAATACCAGATTATGCGACGTTGGCAATGGTGGAGAGGATTTTTCTTGTAACCCGAAGGAAACCGGCTTGCTTGACCTTGATGCTCAAGGCCGGCGCAATACCAGATTATGCGACGTTGGCAAATCTGTTAGGTACAAAAAATCCTTGATTTTGGTTCTAAAATTAATTTGTTTAACATAATTGAGGATATATTTGTAATCAATTAATGTGATATTTATATATTTTTAGTTGATGTTATATACTAAAAAGTCCTTGAGTTTTGTTCGGAAGCTAAGGACTTTTAGTATAAATCAGAATAAATTAAATAAAATAAGAAAAAAAGGATAAATTACCTTATTTATCTGTGCTAACAGGCAGAAGAATAGGTATTCCATCTTGTATAGGATAATTAACATTACATTTAGCGCAAAATAGCTGATTTTGCTTCTTTTTGTAATCTAAATCACCTTTACAGACAGGACAAGCCAAAATAGCCAATAAATCATCAGGTAAGGTTTCATTTTCCATTAAATCACCCAAATTAGCTAAAAAAGTTCGAATTAGCACACATTCATTAAACACAGTTATATTTAACCGGTGAATCTCTCAAGTATATATAATTTTTGATATCATCGTCTGAAAAAAGCGAAAGATTTAAAAAGGTTGCGAGATTTCCAATTTATAAAGTTAATCAAAGTTTAATATATAGTTACAATTAAACATTTAAATTTTGTTGGGAAATCCCTTGGAGGGAATAAAAATGGCACAATATGTTAAAAAATGCCCTGAATGCGGCGGCATTAACTTATTCTGGAATAAAGAAAAAGGAGAAATAATCTGTAAAGATTGCGGTCTTGTCGTCGAAGAAAAAATGGTTGACTTTGGCCAGGAATGGAGAGAATTTGACAGTGATGACGGAGAAAGCAAGAGAAGAACCGGCGCTCCAATGACTTACACCCAATATGACCGTGGTTTAGGAACAGAAGTAGGAAGAAAAGCTGATATTTATGCATTAGGCAATAAAGATAGAAACAAATTTTTTAGACTGAGAAAATGGCAGTACAGAATCAGCACAGCTATTGAAAGAAACCTTAAATTAGCATTGGCTGAATTGAAAAGAGTTTCAAGCTATTTAAAATTACCTGAATCTGTCGAAGAGGAATCTGCAAGGATTTATACTCTTGCTGTCCAAAGGGGCTTAGTAAGAGGAAGAAGCATGGAAAGCGTTGTTGCAGGAGCATTATATGCTGCTTGCAGAAGACATGATGTTCCAAGAACTCTTGACGAGCTTTCTGAAGCATCCGGCATTGAAAAGAAAGAAATCGGCAGAACTTACAGGTTTGTAACAAGAGAATTAGGCATAACTATTTTACCAAGCAATCCCGCTGATTATGTCGCAAGATTTGCAAGTGCATTGAAATTAACTGCAGAAACACAGAGCAGGGCAATAGAGATTCTCGAGAGGGCACAGAAATCTGAATTGACATCTGGCAGAGGGCCAACAGGAATTGCAGCTGCAGCATTGTATGTTTCAGCGCTGATACACGGCGAGAAAAGAACACAGAGAGAAGTAGCAGATGTTGCTGGCGTTACAGAAGTCACTATCAGAAACAGATACAAGGAATTGCTTGACGAGTTAGGTTTAGAGAAAGAAATCAAAAAAACCAAGAAAAAGAAGAAAGTTTAGAAAGAAATAATTGTCTTAAGATATGTATCGCTAAAGAAACAAGCAATTAAAACCTGTACAAAACTTTTTCAAAATGTTTTATTTTATTATTTCTTTTTTTACATTCTATTTCGATTCCTTCGCTTTCTAACAATTCAATTTTTCTTTTTATTCCACCTGTTGCAGAATAATTGCCAATACGCCCATTGCTTAATACAACACGATGGCACGGCACTTCTGGAGCAAAAGGGTTGTTGGCCATTGCCCTGCCAACTGCCCTGTAAATCTGTCCTCTCTTGCCGAGAGCTTTTGCTATCTCTCTATAGGTTGTTATTTTGCCTTTTGGCACCTTTTTAAGAAGATTATATACTAAAAGTGATTAATTTTCGAACAAATTAATCACTTTTGTATATACAAAAGTGCAAAATAATGTTCGATTATTTTGCACTTTTAGTATAACAAGCTTGCTCAAATTGTGTTGGCATGAGGATAGACTAAACTTAATAGAATAAAAATATTACTAATCTACCACACACCCATTCTCATGTTCATCATCTTGTCTTTTTTTGGCCAAAGCTCATAGAATAAGAACCATCTATGACAGATTAAACAATTTCTTTCAATAAGATATTCTTCGGTTATTGGATCAACATATTCCTGTGAGGATGTGCTTGTAATATCAACAGATGTCTTTGCTGCTTCTGTTTCAAGGCTTTTCTGGCATGCACATTTTTGTGCACATCCCTGTTTTGAGCATGTGCAAACCTTTTCATTATTAGAATCAGGCATATTTTGGCATTCTTTTGTCTCATTTTTACTATTCTGAGATTCTTTTACAGCTGTTTCCAAGCTTTGTTCTTTTTGTGCTTCTAACATTTTGACACCCTTGTTTTTTTGGCTATCTTTTTGACAACACTGAAACAGTAGATTATTAGTATTTATATTATACTAAAAGTGATTAATTTTCGAACAAATTAATCACTTTTGTATATACAAAAGTGCAAAATAATGTTCGATTATTTTGCACTTTTAGTATATATTTACTTATATTTTTACTTATACTGCTTATATTACATATTTAGGGTATAACTAGTATATAAATCTTTCGATTTTTTAGCTACTAGATAGTAGTCTCAAAATAAAGGAATTATTTAAATAATAATACTTGATTATTTCAGATTTATGGATTGGACACCGCCTTACGAAGCTAGAGAAGACAGCTATCTTCTTGCAAAGCATATTAAAGAATATGCCAAAGATAAGAATGTCTTGGACATGGGCACTGGCAGCGGTGTTTTTGCAATTGAAGCAAGCAAATATGCAAAAAACGTTACTGCAGTTGACATAAATCCTAAAGCAATAGCACTTGCAAAGAAAAATGCTGTTGGCATTTCTAATATTAAGCTTAATATTCAGTTTAAAGTTAGTAATCTTTTCACAAAAATAAAACCAAATGAAAAATTTGACTTAATTACGTTTAACCCACCATATCTGCCAAATGCGCAAAATGATAATGACAAAGATGTTGCATTGGACGGCGGGAAGCATGGTTACGAACTATTGGGCAAATTTCTCAATAAAGTGAATAATTATCTTACAACTGAAGGAAAAATACTCGTTATTTTCAGCGAGCTTACAAAACCTGAAAAAGTAAAAGAAATTATTGCTAATAATTGCTTATATTACAAAGAGATTGATGGGGTGCATGTGCCTTTTGAAGAGCTGTATGTTTGGGAAATAGGGAAATCTGAATTATTAAAAAAACTTGAAAACCTAAGAATAGAAAATATAACATTTTTTACAAAAGGAAAAAGAGGGTATTTGTATAAAGGGAAATACAAAGAAATGTATAAATGTAAACCTGAGCAAGTTGATAAGAAAATAAAATGTAAAGATAAAAAAGATAGAGATAAAAAGAAATGTAAATATAACAAATGTAATGATAAAAATAAATATAAACAAGTAGTTATTAAAACCTCAAATCCTAAATCAAAAGCATTTGGCAGGATAGAAAATGAAATAAAGTTCTTAAAAATTCTCGAAAAGTATGATATTGCGCCAAAAATAATTTATGAAAATGAGAATTTTTTTGTTTATGAATATATTGCAGGAGAGTTCATACTAAATTTCATCGAGAACAACCCAAAAGAAAAAATAATAATTGTATTGAAAAAAATATTCAAGATGATGTATTTGCTTGATAAATTAGACATAAACAAAGAAGAGATGCATCATCCTGTAAAACATATTTTAATTAATAAAACAAGTAAAATAGGTAAAACAGATAAAACTACGAAAAAAAATAATGATAATATTGACGTGAAACTTGTTGATTTTGAACGAGCAAGCATGACCAATAATCCAAAAAATGTCACTCAATTCTGCCAGTTTTTGATATGGAAAAAAATGAATGATATGCTAAGAAAGAAAGGCATTAAGATTGAAATGAAGAATGTTATTGAGCTTGCGCAGAAATATAAGAAGAGAATGAATAATGAAAATTTTCAAAAGATTATAAGAATTATTAAATAATTAACTAATAGTATAAATAAATAATAAATTAATTATAATGTCGGACATAAATATTTATACATTTAGTTATGTCCGATAAATATAGTAAGTGACACTATTTGTATAAAAATTTACGTCACTTACTATAAATAATCAACTAACGAATAAATAATAGTGAACGTATGGCTGCGCTCAGGAACGAGTGGAGAGCGGAACAAAAAGCCAGAATACCCACTTTTTCAAATGTGGGATGAATGGCAGTATCGAGCTTTTTGTAATGAATACCAAGGACTTTAGTCCTTGGTTTTTTATTTCTTAAACCCATACTTGCCAATTAACGGCACAAACCTGAAGCTGCCAAATGATTTAGCAACAAGCTCACCATCAATCTTCTTTGCCTGTATCATTTCCTGAGAGAACAAACTGCCAATCGGCGCAACAATAACACCTGTTTCTGTTAATTGCTCAATCCATGGTTTAGGAATTCTTGGACAGGCGCAGGTTGCAATGATTTTATCATAAGGAGCGAATTGTTTGCTGCCCAAACTGCCGTCGTCGGAGATAATTTTTATGTCATCGTATCCTGTTTTGCTTAAATTGTTTTTGGCAAATTCAATCAGTTCTTTAACAACTTCTATACTTATCACTCTGCCTTTAACCTGTCCATTGACTTCTTTTTCTTTGCCAACAATTTCTTTGATAATCGCTGCATTATATCCTGAGCCACAGCCAATCTCCAGAACATTATTGCCCTTTTTCAATTCTAATAAATCTAGCATAAATGCGACTGTATATGGCTGAGAAATTGTTTGGTAATAACCTATTGATAAAGGAGAATCTTCGTATGCTTGGTCTTTAAGCTCATCTGGAACAAATTCATGCCTTGGAATCTTTAGCATAGCATTAAGGATAGTTTGATTAGTTAGACCATAAGTTTTTATGGTTTCAATCATTTTAATTTTAAGATGTTCAAAATTAGTTTTATTTGTTTGTGTCATGAGAATATTAATGTAGATGTAAATTAATTAATAATAATTTAATTATTGCATTGAGTTTCGTATCTTCTCCGCATAAACTTTGTTTTCGCCGTCGTCATATTTTTTGTGAGGCCACTCAAACCTTATGCCATCATTTTTAAATCTTGGAACAATATGGTAATGCGCATGCGGCACAATCTGGCCTGCTGCCTGTTTATTGTTCATGAAAATGTTTAAGCCGTCTGGGTTTAGGCTTTTGTTAATTGCTTCTGCGACCTTTTTTGTGACAACTGCTAATTCTTTGAGCACATTATCTGGCAAATCAGTATATGTTTCATAATGCTGTTTGGGTATAACTAAGGCATGACCTTTGTTTGCTGGTGAAATGTCTAAAAAAGCCAGAAAATTAGGGTCTTCATAAACTAAAGCTGATGGTATTTGTTTGTTCACGATTTTGCAGAATATACAGTCCATTATTCTCACCGAAAACAGAGAAAGCAATGGAATTTATAAATTTTTATTGAATTAATTAATAATTTAACGATAAAGAAAAATCTATTAAAAAATTAAATCTAAGCAAATACTTCCAGCTCTTTAATTTTCTGCTTCAAATGCTCAATTGTTCTTTCATTGTCCTGCTGCTGCAATAAAGAGCCGCATTCTGGGCATCTAAACTCAAGCTCTGAACCCTGATCAAAATCTAACCTTGCGCAGGCATTTGCGCACAAAAAGAAACAACCTTTATTCTGCTCTTCTTTCATTAATCTTTCCTTTAGTTTAGTAAGCTGTTCCCTGTGAATTTCCAAAACAATGTCTTTTATCCTTTTTTTGTTAAAAGTCCAATAAGAAATATAATATCCTTTTTTAGCATCTTTTTTTCTTTTGTAAACTGCTAAATGTTTCTGGTGTAATTTATACAGAATCTTTCTAACATGATGTATTTCTACTTTTGTTTTTTCAGATATAACAAATTCAGATATATTCTTCCTATTCTTTAGAAAATTAATTATAACTAATGATTCATCTCCTACTGCTTCAACCAAAGTTTCATGGATAAGTTTGTTAGTTAATCTTATTTTCTTTGCCATTGTTAAACAAAATTTTAATAAAAAAGTGTGTATTGGAATATCTTTTGAGGTGATAGCTGGCCAATACACACTCTAAAAAGTATGAACTACTAATTTAAACTGTATAAATACAGTAGATGATAGAGACTTTTAACTTAAATAAGCCTCTTATACCTGTCCACCCCCTTATACATAATCTTAATGGGGTAGCTTATATATAAATATTTCGGTTTTTACTGATTAGTGACATAAATCGGTGTAAAATTAGGGTTTTGAAAAGAATAATTCTAGAAAAATTTAAAACTAAGCACCCTATTTAACTTAAATCCAATGGGCCAGTAGTTAAACCTGGTTATAATGCGCCGCTGGCAGCGGTGAGGCTCCGGGTTCAAATCCCGGCTGGTCCATAATTATATACTAAATGGAATTAGTGGAGTGAACCCCTCTTTCAGGACACTAAGATAACGAAATAAGGTAAATATTATGAAACTAAAGATTCAGGTTTTAACTGATGCTAAATTAAGAGAATTTATTGATTATTTAGAACAAATACCCTATTCAGCTTATCAGAAAAATGTGGTTTTGGATGAGAAAGATGTTTTCAGCTTTAGTTATATCCCAAATAATAAGTATATAATTGCAGTAGATAAAGAAGAAGCAGATGAGGACAAAGAAAAAGGTAAAATTATTGGGCATATTTGTATCATAAGCCCCTACACTAAATATGGTTATCACCAGGAACATATTCTTGAAGTGCATATAAATATAATCCCTGAATATCAAAGTAAAGGTGTTGGAAAGGAATTGCTGGTGTTTTTTTTGCAGGAAGTTAAAAAAGGCAGGAAAAACAATGGCATTAAAAAAATAAAAACAAAAATGCTGGCAAGCAATGAACCTGCTATAAAATTGTTTGAAAAAACTGGTTTTAAAAAAGAAGCCCTGCTTAAAAAAGAATGGAAGATGATTATTGAAGATGAGAAAACAGGGAAAAAGAAGGAAATTTACGAGGATTGTTTGTATATGAGCTTGGGTTTGGAGTGATGGTTAGGAACGGGTATCTTATAGTAAGTGACGTAAATTTTTATACATATCGTGTCACTTACTATATTTGTCGGACATAACACTTTGTATAAATATTTATGTCCGACATTATATATGCTTTGCAGGAAAGATGGCATTATATCTCTCATCAATAACAAAATATTAAAACAAATAGTTATTTTAAAATGTAAAGATGACAAACATAAAATATAACCTAGAATTATCAAAAGTAATTGATAAAATAACCCAAACAAACTCTAAAAATGTTTGCATTCAATTACCTGATGGTCTAAAACCTTACGCTAAAGATATAAAGGAAAGAATTGCCAGTGCGTTTGGAGATAAAGTCAATGTATTTATCTGGGCTGGAAGTTGTTTTGGCGCTTGTGATACACCGCATGGATTGGATAAATTAGGAATAGATTTGTTAATCCAATGGGGGCATAGTGAATGGAGATGATATTAATTTATAGTAAATTTCATAAATAAAAAACCTGCCAACAATCTGCAACCTGAAGGTTGCAGTATTTAATGTTGGCATTTTTAAATTCTTGACGAGCAGTGCTCGTCAAGTCTAATAATGCCGATGAAGTCGGCATTATTTTTATAGAAAAGACTCATCTGTGACTTTAAGGTCACAGTATTCGCTTTTCCAAACAAATAAAAAAAATTTAATCAAAAAGTGAGGAAAAATATGTCAGAAAAACAATTTATGATTAAATCGCATGTTTTAGAAAAATTAAAGCCTGAAATAAACAAGGCAATTAGCTTAATTACACAAGCAATCGAGGCAAAAAGGCCAATCTGGATAAGGCATCATTCTGATACAGATGGTTATTGCGCTGCATTAGCGCTGGAAAGAGCAATCTTGCCATTAGTTTATAATAGACAGGCAAAGGAGAGAGATGTATTTTATTTTTATTCAAGGCTGCCTTCAAAAGCACCATATTATGATTATGTTGATGCAACAAAAGATTTAACTAATTTTATGAATAATATAAACAGGTTTGAGATAAAACCACCTTTAATCATTATTTGCGATAATGGAAGCAGTGAGCAGAGCATAGCTGCTATAAAAAAAGTAAAGATTTACGGCGCAAAGATTATTGTTTTTGACCATCACCCGCCTTCTCATGAGATTACAAAGATTGTTGAAGCGCATGTGAACCCGCATTTTGTTGGAAGCACTTATGATATATCAGCTGGAATGTTATGCGCAGAGATTGCGAAACAGATTAATCCAGATATTGACCAGATGGAATTCTTTGCAGCTGTTGCCGGAACAGGTGATAAAGTAGAAAGCAGGGAGATGGAAGAATATGTTAAATTATGCCAAAAGCATTCTAATTATTCCTTAGAATTAATAAAAGATGTTGCAATCTGTCTTGATTATGAAGCATATGTATTAGGTTATATTGAAAGCAGGGATTTAGTTAATGATATTCTCGGAGCTGAAAGCAGCAAACAAAAAAAATTGATTGAAATAATAAAGCCGCTGGTAAAAGAATCAATTAAACAACAGCTTGAAACCAATAAAAGATATATGCAGATAGAAGAGAAAGAAAAGTTAATTGTATGTAAATTAGATATTGAAAGCACACAGATGTTTGCATTCCCGCCGTCTGGAAAGATAACAGGGATTACACAGGATTATTTAATAGAGAAATACAAAAAGCCAGTAATAAGTTTAGGCATAAGCAACGACCAAATAAATATCAGGTGCAGCAGGGAACTAAAAAAGTTTGATGTTAATGAAATTATAAAAATTCTCAAAGAAAATCTTCCTTATGCGCAAATAAACGGCGGAGGACACAGAACAGCAGGAAGCATCAGTTTTGTCGAGGCTGCAAAAGAAGAAGTGTTTAATATTGTTGAAGAGTATATTGAGAAGATGTGAAGTGGGAGTTGTCTGTTTTATGAATTCTTTTTAAATTTGTTGTATTTGTTTAGCTGAGGTTAGGTTTCTTAATCTTTGTTCTTACCCTGTTTTCCGCTCACAACACGTAACTAGGGACGCAGTCCCCCGTCTTATGAAAAGTTTTTTACGTTTTTTTAAACCTTTGTTTAAAAAAGATTAAACAAGAAAAAAATAAACTAATAAATCATCGTGAACGTTTGGCTGCACCCATGAACTAAACAAAACCTCTATTCAAATTACTCAAACACACCTTTCAGTTTCTCAAAGAAATTATTTAATGGCTTTTCTTCATTTAGTTTTTCAAATTCTTCTAATAATTCCTTTTGCCTTTTGCTTATTCTGTTTGGTGTTTGGATAATAACTTTAACAAACTCATCGCCCGAGCCAAAACCTCTCAAGCTTGGAATACCTTTGCCTTTTATTCTAAACAATGTGTTTGTTTGTGTTCCTGAAGGAATCTTCATTTCTACTGTTCCTCTTAATGTTGGAACTTCTACTTCATCACCCAAACACGCCTGAGTAAAACTGATAGGTATTTCTACAAATATATTATCGTCTTCCCTTGTAAATATTTTATGTTCTTTCACTTTAATTAAAAGATATAAATCGCCATGTGCTGCTCCTTTTTCTCCTGCTTCACCTTCTTCTTCAATCCTTAGTCTTGTGCCGTTATCAACACCCTTAGGTATAGTAATTTTAAGCTCTTTAACTTTACGTATTCTTCCAGAACCATCGCATTTTTCACAGAAAGAAGTTATTACTTTCCCAACACCATGGCACTTATTGCATGTGCTTGATGTTTGAAATATTCCAAATGGTGTTCTTTGCGTTCTTCTGTACATTCCTGTGCCTTGGCAGGTATCGCATGTTTTAACATCAGAATTAGATTTAGCGCCAGAGCCATGACATTTATCGCATGTTTCATGCCTTGGTATAGAAATGGTTTTATCAGCTCCAAACGCTGCCTCTTCCAAAGAGAGTTCTAAACTATATTGCAAATCTGCACCGCGCTGATGTGCTCTTCTTTTTGAACTTGATCTTCTGCCGCCGAAAAAAGTATCGAAAATATCATCAAAATCATAGCTGCTGAAACCATTCATATCACCAGAATCAAACCCACTCATCCCTTCAAACCCTGGCTCTGCTGTGCCAAATTGGTCGTACTGCGCTTTTTTATTATCATCTCCAAGTACAGATGCTGCTTCGTTTATTTCTTTAAATTTTTCAGAGGTATTAGGATCGCTTTTATTTAAATCAGGATGATATTTTTTAGCAAGTTTTTTATAAGCTTGTTTTATCTCTTCCTTTGAAGCGTTTTTGTTCACGCCTAATAATTCATAATAATCTTTTTTTGCCATTGGTTTATTCAACCTCATTAATTATTTCTAATGGTGTGTTAACAATGACATCCGCATCCTTCAGCTTTTTATGATTGTGAAAACCCCAGCTAACTCCGATGGCTTTTTTAAGTTTTGCATTTTTTGCCATTATAATGTCTCCATCCATATCACCAATCATAACTGCTTCATCTGGTTTAAGTTTAAACTCATCAAGCAGTTTTAAAATTCCTTTAGTATCTGGTTTCAATCCATATTTAACATCAGCAATCTTGTCAAAATAATGAAGTACTTTATTTTTTTGCAGATGTTTTTTTATAATATCTTCATAATTATTTGAAAGAACAGCTAATTTGTAGCCTTTGTTTTTAAGCTGTTTAAGTATTGGTTCAATGTTTGAATATATCTTGACTTTTCTGTTAGGATCAGCGACAATACTACGAAAAATGAATTCACATTTTTCTATATCTTTTTTTTCAGAAATGCCAAGAACAGCTAAGTTTTTTATCCAGTTCACCTCAAAAAAATCTTTGAACTGTTCTGTTGAGAAATTAGTTTTAATATTGAATTCTTTAAAAATTGCATAATAAGCGCTGCATGCCAAAGGGAATGTATCTACTAAAACTCCGTCGTAATCAAAAATAATTAATTTTGTCTTTTGCATTGTGGTATGATGCTATTTTCATTATATAATTATAGGCTAACTGTTAAAGGATAAAGATGGTGTTGGTTGCAATGTATATGATGTTAGTGGGACTAACACATTCATCTTACAAATTATACCCTGACAACTTACACATTTATCTTTCATGAAACGGTGGACTGCGTCCCACAAACGTGTTGTGAGTGGTAATTTGCAAGTAAAAAATATTAATAAGCCAAATAAATATAAACCAAGGACTAAAGTCCTTGGTATTCATTACAAAAAGCTCGATACTGCCATTCATCCCACATTTGAAAAAGTGGGTATTCTGGCTTTTTGTAATAAAAAAACACAAAAAAAGTTAAGTGTTAACTCTATTTCTTTTTTTTAGGTTTTGGTTTTTCTTTTGTCTTTTCTGATGCTTCTTTCTTATTTCCAGAGTTCTTTTCTTTTTCAACAGTATATTCTGCATCGACTACATTCTCGCCTGAGGTTGATGTTTTGGATTTATTGTTGACATCTTCCTGCTCTTCTTTTGATGCATTGTTTTCAGCACTTTCACCAGCATTAGCACCTGCCCCTGCCTGTTTTGCTGCCTGTTCCTGAGCTGCCTTTTGGTAAAGTTCTGTAGATAATTTCTGAATCTTTTGATTGATCTCTTCCATTTTGCTCTTTATCTTTTCAGCATCCTTCTTTTGAGGCTCTTTAGGCTCAAGCAATTTTTTAAGTTCAGATATTTCTTTTTTCACTTCTTCAAGCTCTTTTGCATTTACCTTGCCTTCAAAATCCTTGAATAATTTTTCTGATGAATAGACAAGCGCATCTGCTTCATTTATTGTCTGGACTTCGTCTTTTCTCTTCTTGTCTTCGTCAGCATGCATCTCTGCTTCTTTTCTCATCTTTTCTATTTCTTCTTCGCTCAGTTTTTGTGTTGCTGTTATTCTAATAGACTGTTCTTTTCCTGTACCAAGATCTTTCGCAGTTACATGAACAAGACCGTTTGCATCAATATCAAATGTAACTTCTATTTGTGGAATTCCACGAGGTGCAGGCGGAATGCCTATTAGATCAAACCTGCCTAAACTTTTATTGTCAACAGCCATTGGACGTTCGCCCTGCATTACGTGAATTGTAACTGCAGTTTGACTGTCTGCTGCCGTAGAAAATGTCTGTGATTTCTTTGTTGGAACGGTTGTGTTTCTTTGTATTAACGAAGTCATCACACCACCAAGTGTTTCTATACCTAAAGTTAATGGTGTTACATCAAGCAATAAAATATCTTTTACTTCACCTGCGAGAACACCTGCCTGAACAGCTGCGCCTTGGGCAACACATTCCATTGGATCTACACCGCGCTCAGCGTTCTTTCCTACAATATCCTCGACAAATTTCCTGACCAAAGGCATTCTGGTTGGACCACCTACAAGGATTACTTTATTTATTTCTGAGTATTTCAATTTTCCATCTTTAACAGCCTGTTCCAATGGATGCCTGCATTTTTCTATGATTGGCTTAATTAATTCTTCAAGCTTTGCCCTGTTAAGTTTCATCAAAAGGTGCTTTGGCCCTTTATTGGTTGCTGTAATAAAAGGTAAATTAATATCTGTCTCAAGGACATTGCTTAATTCAATCTTGGCTTTTTCAGCTGCTTCTCTTAACCTTTGCATTGCCATGTCGTCATCATTAAGGTCAACACCTTCTTTTTTCTTGAACTCTGAAGTAATATATTTGATAATGGTATCATCCATATCTTTTCCGCCCAATTGTGTGTCACCCGAAGTAGATTTAACTTCAAAAACACCATCTCCAAATTCCATAAGTGTTACGTCTAATGTACCACCACCAAAATCAAAAACAAGAATCTTTTGCTCCTTCCCTATTTTGTCAAGACCATAAGCAAGCGCTGCTGCAGTTGGTTCATTCACTATTCTAACTACTTCCAAACCTGCGATTTCTCCAGCATCCTTTGTTGCCTGTCTTTGATTGTCGTCGAAATATGCTGGGACAGTAATTACTGCTTTAGTAATTTTTTCTCCTAAAAATTCTTCTGCATCTTTCTTGATTTTTTGGAGAATAAAAGCAGATATCTGCTGCGGGGTGTATTCTTTGCCGTAAATATTAACTTTGAAACTAGTACCCATCTTTCTTTTAATAGCAGTAATTGTACCTTTTGGATTAGTTGAAGCCTGTCTTTTAGCCGGCTCGCCAATTAATAATTGGCTATCTTCTGTAAAAGCAACTACGCTAGGAAATGCTTTGCCGTACAAACTGGTTCCTTCTGCACTTGGAATGATTGTTGGTTTTCCTGCCTGAAAAACTGCTGCTGCTGAATTGCTTGTTCCTAAATCAATACCTATTATTTTTGCCATTTTTTCTACCCCCTGTTGTTCGTTTTGTAAATTTGTTTGTTTTGTATTTTGTTTGTATTTTTTGTTTTTGTATTCAGTTTCAGCCAAAATATGTTGTTGGCTCTTTTTCTTCTTTCTTGTCTTTCTGTTTTTCCTCTAAAACTTCAATAGCTTTTGGCTTTTTTATCTTGCCAAATTCTTTCTCGTATCTGTCAAGTATTTCACCCAATAATGCATGAAACCTTTTGACATGAAAAGGCTCTAAAACAACTACGTCATGCCTGACACAGAACACAGGACCTGTCTTTGTTCTTGCATCAACCCTTGGCGTGATATTCTTAAAATCAAGCACAAATTGCAATGGTGTAAAGTTTACTGAAACTTCATGTGCATGAAATGCGGTTCCATCTTCATACTGCCAGTTAATGTATCGTTCATCCATTATGTTCACCTTTGTTATTTTTTTGTTTAAAATTTATCTCTGTTCTGTTACTGTTCTTTAATTTTATTTTTCACACTTTTGTTTGTATCTTCGTTAGTATCTAATTTTGTGTTTGATGTAGCATTTGATGTTGTATTTTGTATTGTATCTGATGTTATGTTAGATACTGTGTTTGGTGTTGTGTTTGTGATTTCATTATTTTTATTTATTATCCCCCATAATTCATCAACCCTTTGAGGAGTCAATATCTTTCGAGGGCCAAATGTCTTTGCATACGACATTATTTCAACAACCTCTAAAAATTTTACAAGCTTATTTAAATCAATCTGCGATTTATCTTCGAATGAACCAAGCGCTTCATACAAGCTTTGGTCAGATGTCACAAGATTAGGGATTGTATTGCACATTATTTCTGTTGAAAGCTTTTCATCACCCTTGAAATAACGCATAATTGCTTCTGCTGTTAGATATCTTTTTTCTTGTTTTATTCCTTGCTGCATTTAATCACCTTTAATTAGGTGCTGGGTTCTAGGTGCTTGGTGCTAGTTACGATGAATTATCGCCGCTAGCACCTAGCACCTAACACCTAGCACCTATTTTAATATTTCATAATTCAATATTTTACTTAATTTCTGCTTGTCTGGAATTAAATCTTTAAGTTCTCCGCCTTGGATTGGAGTTTGAAACTGCAAAAATGTTGCCCATTGTCGTATAGATTCTGGATTATTAATATTGACTAAATAATTAAGTGCAAACCATTGCGTCAATGCTTCGCCATACTTGCTTTTTACACTGCAGACTTTACAATGCAATGGCTTGACATTATGAATCATACACCCCAATTCGTCGTGCAGCATTATGCATTTGCCGTATGGTTTTTTGTTTTTTGTTTTTTCATCAACTAGTTTTTCCTGCTTGAATTTGTAGCATGCTGTGTTAAATCGCTCATGCTCGACAAGATAAGTTTCTTTGAATTTTTTCTCGCTTAGGTTCATTGATTTGGCAATTCTTGAAATGTCTTCTTCCAAAACAATGCCAGAGTCATGTTTACAGCAATTGTTGCATTTGTCGCATTCTTTCCCGACTTCAAGCACAACTTTTAAAGGTGTTTGTTTAGTTATTACAAGCATATTATTCCCTCTTTTTTCAGCTTCTTTATTAGGTTTAATTATTGTTAATATTAATGTTAATTATTAAAATTATTCACGTTAATTATTCACGTTATTCTTATTTCCATTTGTTTTATTAAGTTTTTTACTGATTTTTACTTTTGAAGTTCTGACTAATCTATTATTGAACATATACCCTGTTTGAAGTTCTTCTAGCACAATATTATCCTCTTTGTCAGATTCCTGCTGCAGCAAAGCTTCATGGGAATAAGGATCAAATTTTCTGCCTAATGCCTGTATTGGCCTTAATCCCTGTTTTTCCAAAACATCAAATAATTGAGAGTAAATAAGCTCAACCCCTTTAACAAAATCTTCTTCTTGATCTTTATTTTTTAATGCTAGTCCAAAGCTGTCTAATATAGGCAAAAGTTTTGAAACAAACTCTGCATTTGCAAGCTTGCAAAATTCTTGCTTTTCCTTATCCACTCTTTTTTTATAATTTTCAAACTCTGCCTGAAGCCTTTGCAAAAGCTCTGTTAATTCTGTGATATTCTGTTCTTTTGCTAAAAGCTCTTTATCTAAATGATGAACAGGTTGATGAACCTGTGTTTTTTCTTGTGTTTTTGATGTTTTTCCAGTATTTTCAGCTGTTTTTTCTGTTTTCACAGCTGAAGCTGGTTCTTGGGCAGGTTGTGTTTCTGCCCCCTTTAATGTTTCTTCATTTTTTGTCTTTTTTTGCATTTTAACTCAACGGTTATGTTTTGTTTGTTAACAACTTAGGAGGTTGTTTGTTATATCTTATCTGCCTTTGTTGACCTTAAATCAACAATGTTGAATTAAGGTGAACGAACTGATATATAAATGTTATGAATTTTGACAGATTTAGCTATAAAAACAAGGAAAAACTGATTAGAAAGCTGGATTTTTTAATTTTTGCGACTCAAAAACTTTATAAATATCCCCTTTATACATTAATTAAGATAATCGTCGTAGACATAAACTATAGTAAGGAGTAAACAACAATGGGAAGAATAAAAACAACGCAAATAAAAAGAATCGGAAGAAAGCTGTTCAGTTTATACGGCAGTCAATTTACTGAGAATTTTGAAGAGAACAAAGTAAAGGTATCAGGATTCGTAAATGTTCAGTCAAAAAAATTAAGAAATATTATCTCTGGATATGTTACAAGGCTGGCTAAAAGCCATAAGGATGAATAGATAGAGATATATGTGGTTATTATTTTATTATTAATCCTGTAGCTTTGAAACAGATTACCATTACATTATACATTAATAGCGTTAACATTAATAACTTAAAGGAGGGAAGAAAAATGACAGGAGATAACTCAGTATTTATCGGTAACAAGCCGTTTATGAACTATGTAACAAGTGTTGTTATGCAGTTCACGACAAAGAACGCGCCTGAAGTGATTGTTAAAGCGAGAGGAAAATTTATTTCTAGGGCAGTTGATGTTTCAGAAGTAGCAGCTAAACGTTTCCTTGACAAACAAGTTGATGTAAAAGAAATAAAGATAGACAGCGAAGAATTTGAAAACAAGGAAGGAAAAAGAGTGAGAGTAAGCACTATTGAAATAGTCCTCAAGAAAAAATAGATATTATTTTCTAGTTTTTTATTTTCAGGTTTTTCTAAGTTTGTAAATGTATATATATAAACAGCAGATTGATTAAACATATTTCGCAAAAATTTAAATATAGATGATGATACTTCTATTCTCATGGGCCTATGGTGTAACGGATAGCACAACCGGCTTCGGTTATTTATTGTAATTAATAATAATTATAGAAGATACCGGTTAATCTGGGTTCGAAATCAGTCATTGACTAAAAGTTATGATTGACGTGTTTCCCAGTAGGCTCGTTTATTTTTTTGTTGAGAAGAAGGCCTTATGATAAAAATAATTGTTTTGGGCAAAACCAAGGAAAAATACCTTAAATCAGGAATAGATGATTTTATAAATCGAATAAATCATTTTCATAAAATTGAATATGTTGTGTTAAAAGACAGGGAAAACATTAATGAAGAAGGAAAAGAAATTCTTGAAAGAATAGATGATGAGTTTGTTATTGTTCTTGATGTGTTTGGAAAAGATTGCAGCTCAAGATTATTTGCTGAACTTATTAAAAAAGAATGCATTGAAGAAGGGAAAAAGCTTGTTTTTATCCTCGGCTCTGAAACTGGACTAAGTGAAGATGTGAAGAAAAAAGCGAATTTGCTGCTAAGCCTTTCTAAGATGACTTTTACGCATGAAATGGCAAGATTGATTTTATTAGAACAGATTTATAGGGCATTTAATATTATCAAAGGAACAGGATATCATAAGTAACTGTGTAATGTGAAGTTAGTTAGAAAGCTTGAAGGTCTGAAAGCTTGAAAGTGCGTCATGTGAGTCCTACTTTCAAGCTGTCAAGCTTTCTAACTTTCAAGCTGTAAAACACTTTTCATAAGACGGTGGCTGCGCCCACAAACGAGTTGGGAGCGAATAAATTGGATTGAGAGCAAAAAATAAGATTTAAAGCAGAAGAAAGAAACTAAAAAAGTAAGAAATCAGAAAAACAAATACAAGAAGATTAAAAGGCAAGAGAATGACAAATGCATTTATATTTCACGGAACCGCAGGATATCCTGAAGAAAACTGGTTTCCTTGGCTAAAAGAAAGGTTAGAAGCGCTTAACTACAGAGTATTTGTTCCGCAGTTTCCTACACCTGAAAATCAGTCGCTTGAAAATTGGTTCAAAGTATTTGAAAAGTATAAAAAATATTATACATCTGATACAATTTTAATTGGCCATAGTTTAGGCGGAGCTTTCCTGCTGCGAGTTTTAGAAAAATATAATATTAAAATTAAGGCAGCGTATATTATTGCAGCACCAATCGGTGTTTTGCCAATAAAAAATTATGACGGCGACAAATTGTTTATTAAGCATCCTTTTGATTGGGAAAAGATAAAAAGTCATGCTGGAAAATTCTTTGTCTTTCATTCTGATAATGATCCTTATGTTTGTCTTGAAAATGGCGAAAAACTTGCGAAACATCTAAAAACAGAGTTAACATTTATTCCTAACGCAGGCCATTTCAATGCGAAAACAGGATACCTGAAATTTGATTTGCTTTTGGATAAGATTAAACAGGATTCTTAGAATGTGTTAAAACTTATGTCTTTGCTTACTTTATCATTAAATTTATATATAAAAACTAGATTTTATATGTTATATGACAAATGGAAAAGACAAGAAGGATAAAACAGCAAATAAAGAGCATAAAGAAGAAAAACATTCAGAGAAAAAGATAGGCATCACTGTCAAAAAATCAGAGAATTTCAGCGAATGGTACACTCAAGTTTGCAGCGAGCAGGGCGCTGATTTAGTGGATGTAAGATATGGCGTTGCTGGTTTTGTTGTGCACAAACCATGGGCGTTTAAAATATTAAGAAGGATTTATGATCTTCTGGATTATGAAATTGAAAAAGACGGACATGAGCCGTTTCTATTCCCTACAGTTATTCCTGAAGAAAATTTAATTAAGGAAAAAGAGCACGCTGGTTTTGCGCCAAATGTATTCTGGATTTCTCATGCCGGCGAGGAAAAGCTTGAGAGAAGATTAGCGTTAAGGCCGACAGGAGAAACTGCTATTTATCCTATGTATGCTCTGTGGATAAGGAGTTATAAAGATTTGCCTTTAAAAAGATATCAAAGCAGAATAACTGTGTTCAGAAATGAAGCCACAACAAGGCCGTTTATGAGGGGCAGAGAATTCATGTTCTACGAAACTCATGATGTTTTTGCAACACATAACGAGGCACTTGCACAGATAAAAACAGACATGAAAATAATGAACAAGGTCACATATGATACATTAAAGATTCCGTTTATTTTCTTCAAAAGGCCAAAATGGGATAAATTTCTCGGAGCTGTTGATACTTATGCATCTGATACAATTATGCCGGATGGCAAAAGAAACCAATGCTCAAGCACACATGATTTAGGCCATAATTTTGCAAAGGTGTACGGCGTTGAGTTTGTCGACGAAAATGGAGAAAGGAAGCATGGCTACCAAACTTGTTTTGGACCAGGAATTTACAGGATAATGGCAGCATTAATCAGTATCCATGGCGACGACAACGGATTAATTTTACCGACAGCTGTCGCACCCATACATATTATTATTATTCCTATTACATTCAGCGGAAAGCCAGATGTCAACGAGAAAGTTATTAAAAAATGCAAAGAAGTGGAAGAATTAATTAAGAAAACTACTTATTCAGTAAAAGTTGATTTTGACGAAGGAACACCAGGCTACAAATATAACAAATGGGAATTGTTTGGCGTGCCTTTTAGAATTGAAATTGGACCAAGAGAATCTGAAAGTGATGAGGTAACGATTGTTAACAGGATAACAAAAGAAAAGAAAAAATTAAATTTGAAAAAAGTTGAAATGGAATTGAATCAATATGCTGAAGAGCATGAAAAATTGTTAAAGAAAAGAGCAGATGAATACTTTAAAGGAAATACTAAAGAAGCGTCTACACTAAAAGAAGTTAAAAAGATTATTGAAGAACACCGCGGATTCATTATGGCGCCATTCTGCTCGATGGAGCATGAAGGAGAGAAATGCGCAGATAAATTAAAAGCTGAAACGCAGGGCGGAGATGTTTTAGGCGTTAAGTTTGAGAATGCTGAAGCACCTAAAAAAGGCCAAAAATGCATTATTTGCGGAAAAGAAGCGAAGCATATTGTTTATATTGCTAAGAGTTATTGATGTTTAAATTACTCTGTATTTGTTTATTCACTTTGTACTTTAGTGATTATTTAGCTTTCTGAAGTTCATCGACGACAGTTATTTAAATAGTGCTTCTTATTTTCTGACTTCTCACATTAATAAATGGCTAAGAAAAAACCAAAAAATACAAATAATGTAATACCAAATTGTGCTAAGACGCATTAATGGCACACTTGTATCTATCTATAGGTTTTTGATAATTTATTCCTTGATGTATTCTTTCTTCATTATAAAACTTTACAAAA
>JAGVYH010000057.1 GCA_018303325.1 Candidatus Woesearchaeota archaeon | reverse complement strand
ATTAATTTTTCCGCGTGGACGAGCCATAATAAATCACCTCGGTAAGAATTAATGTAAGAACTAATATATTAAAGTATCTATTTTAGTACAGTGCCGTTTGAATCAATTCCTTCTGTCGCCGAGCACTAATGGTGAATTATTAAGAAAATCTGCAATTATTAGCCCATAAAAATTAAATTGTTGCATATTATTTGGAGTATTTAATAGGATTAGAAGTGTTTCTCCTGTTTTATTCATAGCATTCTTAATAATTGCTCTTATTCCTTCTTGTCTTGCTGCGAGGTATGCCCCATCACAATTTAATGAAAATGGTTTAAGCTCTTGTTCAACCTCTGAATGATAATCTTGGGTAAGAAAAGATAATCGCTCACCAGCAACAGCATATGTTTTTACAAATTCCATTTGTTTGATATCATCGGGCAATTCAACAATAATTGATGAAAGATACTTGACTGGAATTGTTTCATTGGCTAAAGCTTCCTCTAAACATATTCTTCTGCTTAATGTAGTTTTTAGTACTTGCTTTTCTTTATCGCTAAAACGCATATGTTCAATTACATAATGAATTCCAGCTTCCTTTAAAAAATATCTTGACTCAGAATCTATTTCTGTAAAACCTTTGTCGTGCATAACTTGCAGTAAATATGCTTTCAAGCTTTCTTCGGTAATCCCTTCTAATGTTGGTTGAGATGACATTTTAACAAGAAATCGAGATTTATTTAAAAAGATTAATATTCTACAAAATTAGTTTGCATACTAACATCCCCACTAACCAGCCCATTAAACACATCCATCGCCCTTTTTCCCGCAGAAACTAATTTTTTGACAAAGTTAAATGCAACATCATGCAGTCCATTATTAGCAGGCTGGAAATCAATATTAATGTTTCCTGCAAGGTTTGCAATGTTGTTTTGCTTTATTGCTTTCATCCATTCCAGCTCAAATGCAAATGCCTTTGCTTCCTCGTCGTGCATATTTGACAAAGGTGGGCTGAGAACATGCCCAAGCTCGTGGCCGATAACTAACATAACAACATCTAATTTATTTTGTTTTACTACAATCTCTTTAGTTAAATGAACAGAAAATCCTTGGATACCTTTTGACCATTTGCCGCCTTTTGAAGTGTGTAAAAGCTTAAACTTTTCTTCATTGCAGATAGTTATTCTTATGTGTCCAGGCAGTTCTTCGCCTGTTGTGGTTCTGAATGCCTCTTTGACAAATTCTTCAACGTCTGATGCATCGTCGATAAACTGCGTGTCCGGCCTGTAAATGTGCAAAAAATTCTCAGCAGCAAAATAACCTTTGGGATTACTTGCTGCGAGATAATTCGATGGGTTGTAGTTGAAAGAAGTATAATGATTTGTATTCCGCGCATTTGACTGACTTTTGTATTCCAATAATCGCGGATGTGTTGAGTGTGATTCAACAGAGCCAACAAAAGGCAATGGCGCATCTAGATTGTAAACTACTCTCTGCTGAGGCAATGATGAATTATATGCGCCTGAAGAGAGGGATAAATTAGGGAATGATGAATGTGAAGAACCAATATAATTGGAGAGGATATTTTCTATTCCACTATCTAACATATTTCTTGAAGCACTGAAAGTAAAAGTTTTTTCAGTAAATGTTCTTTCATGGACTTTTACATAAACACTTTCATTTTGATACATCATTGGTACGATTCCCTCAAGCTACTGATATTTTACTGATTTATTACTAAGTTATTTCTAATCTATTTAATTATGATTTACTATACTATTTGATTATTTGTTTCACTGATATGAATCTTTCATTGAATAACTGCTGGACATTGATGAGTAATTAGAAGATTGTGCTTGATAACCTAATGAAGTTGAAGGCACATAATTTGCTCCACTTCCTTCACCACTTTCACTATTACTAGCATACATTGCACTTCCAATGCTTGAATATCCGCAACTGCCACAACCACCGCACATGAGTTTCACCTAAATTAGATTTATAGATTATATTCTTATAAAATTAATTTATATCTTCCCTAAAATATCTTCCTAAAAAACTAGTTAACCTATCCAGTTCTGGTGTTTTAGTTGAATTTGAGCCACCAGCTGAATATATATCTTTCGTAAAATTAAAAGGATATTTGACTAATTGAGAATCATACTTACTTGCTGCTGTACCTAATTGAGACAATAATTTTATTGCGCCGCCATTTTCATAACTTTGACCAGGCACACCATAGTTTGGAGACATACCTGCGCCAATGAGTGCTTGATATTTTAGAGGACTGTCTGCTGTACTTCCGATTGGGCTTACTGAACTGTAAGCTGCATATCCTTCTACTCCTTGTGGCATAGTTCTTCCTCCTGTATTTTTTGTATTTTTTTGAAATTGTTGAATTGCTGTTATGAATTATATTATGTGTTAGGACTAATACATCATAATAAGGTATTTAGGTAAAATGCCTTTAAAAATAAGATTAAGAAGAAGTGGTGTATTGTGGGACAAAAAGGTCATAAGAATAATTTAATATTATAATCAATAAGCATAAAATATAAATATAAGTGTACACATACGTGTACGTGTATGTTTAATACAGGCAAAAATAAGTTTTATAGGTAAGAAATAGGGTTTATAGACCTGAAATATGTTTAATAAGGGTAAAAAATAGTGATGATAGGTGAAAAAATCATGGCAACAAAAACAATTACGATTTTGGAAGAAGCATATATTCAATTACTAAATGACAAAAGAGAAGATGAGAGTTTCTCTGATGAAATTATAAGGTGGGCAAAAATGAAAAAAAGGCCTGATTTAAGGCAATTTGCTGGAATGTGGAGTGATATGGGTGAAGATAGCTGTAAAACTGTTAAGAAAATAATAGAAAAAGGATGGGACACATCATTTAACAAATCACTTAAAGAAATGGGGTACAAAAAATGAAACTGTTGGATAGTACTTTTCTTATTGATTTGTTAAGAAATAAAAAAGATGCTTATAATAAGTTAAATGAATTAAGTAATGAAATCGCATTATTCATAACCACCATTAGTATATTTGAATTAGCAATAGGCATACAATTAGATAAAAATGTTGACAAAATTAAAAAATTTTCAGAATTATCAAAATTTCTAGCAGCATTTGAAGTTCTAAATCTTGATGCAGATTCAGCTATTGTATCTGGAAAACTAAAAGGTGATTTAATCAGTCAAGGAGAAGATATTGACACACGAGACTGTTTAATCGCAGGCATAGCTATAAACAATAAAGTTGACACAATAATAACTAAAAATAAAAAACATTTTGAGAGAATCAATGGATTGAAGGTTGAAGATTATTGAATGATTTCTTCTGTTAAATATGATTGTATTCACCACCTTTTTATCACTAAAAGTGCAACTTCTCGTCAATAAATTAATAAATATTTTAAACTGGTGAGTAATACCTTTAGATACAATGGGAATCGTACAAGATATAATTGATTTTTTTAAAACATTCAAATTTAGCAGTACTGTTTATGAGTATGAACAGGGGTTATTTTTGAGAAAAGGGGCGACAATAGAAACACGCCTAAAAAGATTAAAGCCAGATTTAGAAAAAAAGTGCGAAACAGAGGAAAGAAAGGAATTTGAAAGAATAGGCAAACAATCTTTTCTGCATATTGTAACTGATTTGCCACAAGCATGGGCTGCATATTTATCCTGCTGTCTTCCTTTAACCAGACCTGAATTTTCAGATGGATTTAAAAGAAGCTTTTATAGTGGACTTCCATTATATAAAGAACACTTCTCAAAAATATTACAGCACGGATGGTATTGGTACATACCTATTGTTGACGAGATTATAAAAGCATCTACTCAAGAAGATGTAATGGATATAAAAGAAATAACTTTCCAGACAACAGAAGATGATCCTAAAGAAAGTAAAACAATGATGCTAAGCTACAATGTACGCTATAAATTAATAAATATTTACAAAGCTTATATGTCAGTTAAAGATTATGAAACTACAGTTGAAGATCAAGCATTATCAATGGGAAAAAGAAGCATACGCCGTATGATAAGAAAAGTAATCAAGAATGACGTAGAAAATGGAGGCAAGGATACTATTAAATATGGCATGAGCTTTGCAGATTGTATAAACCCAGAGAAAGAAGAAGAATTAGAAAGAAAGATTGAAAAAGAATTAAGAAAAGTAGCCACAGAAAAATGGGGTATAGAAATCATAGATGTTTACATAACAGATCTTGCGGAATGCCGCATATCAAAACTTGCGCATTCAGAGCATCCTTCAGTGAAATACAGGCATAACACACCACCACTAGAAGAATTATAAAATTAAATTATAATGAGAACAAAAAGCAGAAGTTTTATTAATTTTTAATTAACTCTTGATTATCCTCACAACACCATGATTGGTATTCATCGCCACTATCATCCCGTCTTTTAACAGTTTAGTTGCATTCTTTGTTCCAATGATGCATGGTATTCCCATTTCTCTGGAAACAATTGCAGCATGGCTGGTCATTCCGCCTTCGTCTGTGATTATTGCTTTTGCCTTCTTCATTAATGGTACATATTCTGGCCGTGTCATTGAAGCAACAAGTATCTCGCCTTCTTCAAGCTTGCTTTTATTTGCGTCGAGAACAACTCTTACTTTGCCTGTAATTATTTTGTCTGAGGTATTGCTAAAACTTGCAGTCAATCCCCTTAAGTCTGCGTCTATGTTCTCGCTTTTGAATGCATTAATTATCTCTTCTGCATCTTTGCCTTCAAAAATAGTTTCTTGTTCTGGCTGTTCCATTAACTGAACCATATGTTTGCTTCGTAAATGTAATTTATTTTTATCTATTTTACCCAATGTATTGTTTTTTGTTTTTGTAAATAAACTGCTTATTTCACCCACAGAAATATGATAAATTTCATTTAAACTAAAATTCTTTCTTTTTGCAATCATTTTTAACAATTCATTAAGATAATGATTGCCTTTCATGTTCATTTCTCTTCTTGAATCCTGCCATTCTGTGAGCAAGTGTGTTAAAAGGATATCCTGAATTATCTTTCCTTTAAGATTCAGTTGTGTGAACAATAATTTCTGTTTTTTTTCTATAGATTTAACATCTTCAAGTTTTTTCAATGATTCATTTATTTGTTCTTTTGTTTTTGCGCTTTCAGCTTTTATCTTTTCAAGAAAATAACGTTCATCGAGAGTTTTAATGTTTCTATAATTATTTTCTATCCAATAAACGTTTTTTTGGTGTTCCTTAAGCTGATTCTTGAAATGGTTTGATAAATTAAATTTATCTTTTTCCTTTTTGTATAATAAAGCTAAATTTAAGATAGAAATATGCTCTTTACCGACAAAAGATATATGTGTCGGTTGGCATAATTCATTAAAATATTTTAAAGTGTCTCTTCTTTCTAAATGCCTGCTATTGACAGTTTTGTTGACTGCTTTCTTGACACCTTCCTTAACTGCTTTTAAGAAATTATTCAATAACTCTGTTTCTGTATATGTGCCCATTACATCAACAGAAAGTGTTGGCGTCCATGTCTCTATGAAATAATTTAAGAATGAATTGTAAAGAAGATACAATTTGTTGTCATCGAGCTTTTCAAGAGCGCAAACCTCCTTCTCACAAAATTCAAAAAATCGTTTGTTCTCCTTTCTCCAGTTGTTAAATAATGTTTTAGTTTTTTCTGGCTCGTCATAGAGCTGTTTGATGTTTTTGAATGTCTGTGTTTCTATAGAATATTGATAGCATACTTGATTTGTAATAATAAGAAAAACAGATTTGTAAAACTCGTTATAATATTTAGACATGCGCATAAATCCAGCCATGAATGGGTAACAAAACTGATAAACAGCAGGTCCAGACGCAACTGCCCAAGTATTCTTTTTGATGAAATTAAGCGCTTCTTGTTTGTTCATGATGAATCAGGTAGAGACAAAAGTAGAATGGATTTTTAAAGTTTGTTGTGGAAATGGATATTTGTTTAGTTCCTGGCATGTCCAACCAGTTCACTATGAAAATTAGGTGCTGGGTGCTAGGTGCTGGGTGCTAGTTACGATGAATTATCGCCGCTAGCACCTAACACCCAGAACTTAGCATCCACTTAGCACTCAGCCTTTTTTAATTTTTCATGAGACGTAGACTGCGTCCCACAAACTAGTTGTGAGCGAAAAACAGGAATGAGAGTGAAAGAAAAAACTAAGAAACATGAATTAAGCTAAACGAATACTAAATAGCTAATAAATTTAGAAGGAGTTTAATGAATCCGCGCAAGTCACACACCTTCTTTTCCTTCTGTTTTCAAGCAGTATGTCTCATCCGTTCCAAACTGTCTTCGACAATAATCATATGTGATGCCTTGCGGTCTTCCTGTAAGTGGCGCTACAAGTGTCAAAAAAATTGCTCCTTTTATCATCTGCGGCAAATCTGCGCCAGCTGCTGCAAGATAACACAAGTACAATGGTGTTTGCCCAGTTGCAAATACAAATACATCCAAGGCATATTTTTTTAACCAACTACTTTCGTGGGATACATGAAATTTATTCATAATATAATCTCTGTAAATACCATATGGCCTTCCTGTTAGTGTATTGCCTACTGCTGCTGCTATTCGCGCTTTTCCTGTTTCTTCCCAGCTCATTCCTGCAATAAACTTTTCATTTATTGCGTAGCTTAATGAAAAAACATTCATGGCAATTGCATCTACACAAAACTTATATGCTCTGTTATTTACAAGACTTGATGTTTTTTCCTCGCCTAAGATTTTTTCTAGAGTTCTCACTATTGTCATTTTAATCACTCTCGTTATTTGATTAATTAATTTATTATAAACTTAAGTTGCCTTTAGATAATTTTACTTCAAATCTTCCTAACCACACCATTCGTCGCATCAACTTCAACCATCATCCCGTCCTTCAATGCTTTTGTTGCAATTTTCGTGCCAATAATGCAAGGTATCTTCAATTCTCTTGAGACAATTGCTGCGTGGCATGTTATACCGCCTTCTTCTGTGACAATCGCTGCTGATTTTTTCATTCCTGCAACATAATCCGGCCTTGTCATTATCGCAACTAAAATGTCGCCTTTCTCGATTTTGTCAACTTCAGTTGCGCTTTTTATTATTTTTACTCTGCCTTTTGCATAACCGGGTGATGCACACAGACCTTTGAACTCTTGGATTTTAGAATAGTCTTCTGTCTCAATAATTGTTTTTTTTAACTCTTCAAGCTCTTTTCCAGTTACACAAACATGCTCTTTTGACGCCCAAAACATTGCGCAGTCTTTTTCACGCTCTTTGATTTCGTTTTTGTATGCTGCGCTGATTTTGCCTTCACATTTTTCAAGCAGCATTGTTTCGCTTGGCGTGATATATTTTATCTCATGCAAAGTTAACCCTTTTCTTTTTGCAATCTCTTCTATCAGCATACTGCCATAATGAGTAAACAAATAGCTTGATTTCTTTCTTTGATCCTGCCACCATGTAAATTCCTCAGAAATTGTTAAAAGATTTTTCAAATGGGGCGAAACATGTAAATGTTCAGCAAGTTTTTTCTTTACTTCTTTGTTTATTGAAGGTGTTTCAGTTATTTTTTTTATTTCTGCTGCTATATTAAAGCCTGTTTCAAATATCTCTCTTAGCTCTTTCATAAAATGCTTTTTATCAAGAATATTTGCATGAACATAATTGTTCTTCGACCAGAAATATTCTTTTTCATGTTTTTCCAGCAAAGCATAAATCTGTTTATCTCTTTTTATTTCTTCTAAAGACTCTTCTAAAGTATGTGTTAAAATAAATTTCTTAAGTCCATTATTAACTTCTTCAATTTTTAAAGCAATCCTTAACAAGCTAACCTCTGCTTCATTGATAAAAGAAGGGTCAATCGGCGCTGTCAGTTTCGAAAATATTTCAGGATAATTATTATTTAAATTCTTGCCTGCCAGAAGCACACTAATCATTTTTGCAATCTTTTCATCACTGCCCAAAGCAAAGCAGTCAATGATTGAGCTTGAAGTTACATTATCCAGTGTTTTTTTCCTGAATTCATTGAATAAAGCGAATAATTCTTTATCGCTTAAATCTGAAAGTTTTGTTTCATGCACCTTTTTGCAGACGTCATAAAACTCTTTTTTACTCTGCTCCCAATCTTTAATCAGAAGTTTGCCAAGATTAGGATCTTTTTTTGTTTTTTCAAGAATATCATTAGTTACTCTGTTAATATCTTCCATAGGAATAAACCAGTCTGCTCTGTCATTGTTATAAAAGCATACATGCACATTAAAATTCCATCCCTGTTTTCTAGGCTCATCTCTGTCTTCAGCTTCTGCAATGTAATGTATGAAATGCGGACATCCATCAAACCTCTGATGATACCATTTCTTTCCTTTTAACTTTGAAATATACTGCTTCAGTAAAGATTTGTTGTATTTCATGTTTTCACCATATTGATTAACCACTTTAGGTTTATTATTATTTTCGTTGTTTTTGTTTAGTTCTTGGGTGAAGCCATCCGTTCACTATGAAAACTAGGTGCTGGGTTCTAGGTGCTGGGTGCTAGTTACGATGAATTATCGCCGCTAGAGCACTTGTTGAGAGCGGTAAAAAAAGTTAATCCGCTACAAATACCTATTGTTTATATCACTATTTAAAGTGTATGATTTGTAGTCAACTGTGTGTCACGATTAATCTGATTATGTGACACAGGTTTATAACAAAGTGATGCTGCAGCTTCAACAGCGGCTCTGCATTTTTCTGGCTGGTCTTCTATAATCATTGACAGTGTAACTTTATCTCTTGATAAATGATATGGATTCATTGCTGCCTCTAATGCTTTTCTCCATGCGTTTGGATCTCTTTTGCTTCCGAACTCTGACATGTTGTAAAAACTAATATAATCTAATGCTTCTGAAGCTGCAGGAAGAAGAAACCCATATTCATGTTGCCCTGGAAGATGTGTAATTGCATGATATGGCACTGTCTGAGATAACGATACATTAATATATTAGTTATTCTTTTCTTATTCTCGGTGATACCCATGAGAAAAAGACGCAAATTAGATGTTTCTTGC
>JAGVYH010000071.1 GCA_018303325.1 Candidatus Woesearchaeota archaeon | reverse complement strand
TATCTTCTTTTTTAAGGTGTATTTTACCATTTTCTCCTCCTAAAACAAACACACCTATAGATTTGTGTAGTAACTGTGACATAATTACGGTTTAGCACACTACTCAAAAAAACAATAACATTTAAAAAGGCTTCTTATATCCTTAGGTGTATTAGCCAGACATAAGGAATAGCTAAAAAACATTTAGACAATTGTCAAAAATGTATTGAAATGATGGACCTTGTGTCAAGTTGCAAGGCTGAGAATATTGCAGCACAGACGAATTCTGATGCTGGAATATTAACAAACTAAAAGTTGTCTTAACTTAATGTAAAGCTTAAGCAAAAGCAAATTAAGATTTAATTTAAAAATAAGTAAAAATTTAGTTAAGGAGGAAATAAAATGTCAGAAGAACAATTGCTTGTACCAACAAAGATTTACTTGAAAGCTGGTATTCATATCGGCACAAAGTTCAAGACTAGTTATATGAACAAATTTATCTACAAAGTAAGGTCAGATGGTTTATGTGTATTAAACCTTGAAAAGATAAATGAAAGAATTAAAGTCATGATAAATCTTCTTTCAGACTATGCGCCGGAAGATATATTGCTTGTCAGCAGAAGAGAAAACGGATGGGACGCATTAAAAATGGTAAATGAAATGACTGGCATTCCTGTGTTTGCAGGCAGATATCCGCCAGGAATATTGACAAATTCAAATTTAGAGAATTTTATTGAAACAAAAATAATTGTTGCAACAGATTCATGGCCTGACAGGAACGCAATCACTGATGCGCTGATAGTTGGTATACCGGTAATTGCATTATGCGATACAAATAATCAATCAAATAAAATTGATTTAGTGGTTCCATGCAATAATAAAGGTAAAAAAAGTCTGGGATTATTATTCTACATCTTTGCAAGAGATTACATGCTAAAGAAAGGCATGATAAAAAGTCCAGAGGAAGTGCTAGGTTCTGGGTGCTAGGTGCTGGTGGCGATAATTCATCGTAACTAGCACCTAGCCACTAGCACCCAGCACCCATTTTAATTTTTCATATGACGGTGGACTGCGTCCCACAAACGAGTTGGGAGCGAATAACTGGATGGAAAGCGAGAAACAAGAAATTGGCTAAACAAATATAATGTTTATAATTTAGTTTCTATTAAATATTAATCTATCGCACCAAAACCATCTTCAACTATCTTAAACTTCGCTTCTTTTCCATCAGGAATGCTTCGATGTTTTCTCACGATGGCAACGCGCACATTATTTGCGCCTTTTTTCAGCTCTAGAAGGCATTTGCTGGCATAAGTAATAATATCCCCGCCAACGATTTTTATTGCATTTCTCTCGTCAAAATCACTGTATACTTGATTCGTCAAGAGAATGGGAATATTATATTTTCTTGTTATTTCAGTCAAAAGGTTTAATTGAACGCTGAGCATATTGTTTATTTCTTTTATTGCCTGTTTTTTGCCAATTTCAACTCTGTAAAGCATGCCAATGGTATCAACAACAATAAGGCCAATGCTTTCATTAATCATGTTATTTAATCTTTCAATAGCTTTATGCTGATCATGAAATGTGGTTGGTTTTAGAATAAAGATATTTTTTAACATATCCTTGTTTTCAAATTGATTAATAAGCTGGTTAAACCTAGTGAGAGAAAACCCGCCTTCTGTATCAACAAAAATAACCTTTTTTCCTAGTTGGGATGCGCTGATTGACGCTAATAAGCATAACGTCGTCTTACCGCTTCCAGCAGGGCCATAAATTGTAGTTATTATATCCTTTTCATATCCGCCAAGTAATTGGTCTATAATAAAAGTACTGCTCTTTAATTTCTCTTCTGTTTTATTCTCTGTATTATCTTCTGTCTTATTCTCTATTTTACTCTCTGTTTTACCTGTTGTTTTATTATCTGTCTGATTATCTGTTTTAGTTTCTGTTTTATCTGTTGTTTCTGCCATAAATCGGTGTAATTTGATAGGTTATATATACTTTTTTGTTATCACATAGATTTGTTCAGTAAAATTTCCATTTTTTTTAAGAATGATTGTAATACCACCTCATGCTTCTTTCATTTGCATGAGAAACATAGTTTAGTAACAAATTACAGAGAAAAATTAATAACCCTATCACACCCCCAAAACATATATAAATATATAGATTTATTAAAAATATATGAGAAAATCATGGATAGTATTAATATTATTAAGTATATTCATAATAGTTTCAGGAATAAGAATATATTATGCTTTTGAAACAACTTATTTCAGTGATAATGATGCTTATTTCGCTTTAAGGCAGGTAGAATATATCAAAGAGCATTTTGTGCCTTTGTATAATGACCCTTTAAGTTTTGGCGGCAGGGTTTATGTCTTTCTTCCTTTATTTCATTATATACTGGCCATTTTTGCAAAAATCTTTTCTCCAATAGTTATAGCAAAAGTATTGCCGAATATATTTGCCTCTACAATCGTGTTTGCAGTATATTTGTTAGTTCAGGATATAACAAAAAATGAGGAAATAGCAATATTTACGTCAATCTTCTCTGCATTTATCCCTGTTTATTTTTACACAACATTAAATACAATCAGTGTTTATTCTGTGGTAATACCTTTAACTGTATTGTTATTGTATCTTTTCATTAATATAGAACAGGAAACTAATCTGAAATATTTTCTTCTTGCAATCGTTTTGTTCATGTTAACCCACACATCTGTAATCTTATTAATATTAAGCCTGATAGTTTACCTTATTCTCATAAAAATAGAAGACTTCAAATTGAACAGGTCTGAAGTAGAAATAACCCTGTTCTCTGCATTTATAATGTTGTGGATGTACTTGCTCATTTTCAAAAAAGCATTTCTTAAGCACGGGCTTAGTTTTATATGGCAGAATATGCCAATAAAATATGCTGCTGCTTATTTTCATCAGATTTCAATATGGCAGGCAATATATCAAATAGGCATAATCCCGTTTATTTTAGGAATATTCATAATTTATTATTATCTATTCAATTTAAAAGATAAAAAAGTATATCTGCTGATTAGCTTTGTAATGACCACAACAATATTGTTATGGCTAAGGCTGATAAAACTAGAGCTTGCATTAATTTATCTTAGCGTGATGCTTGTAATATTATTTGGTATTGCATACCATCATTTAAACAATTATATAAGAACAACAAAATTTTCAAAGCTGGAAACCCCATTATTTGTTTTAATATGTATTGTATTCGTGCTTACCTCGATTCTTCCGTCAATTTCACTTGCTAATAGATCAGTAGAGGAATCAACAAAACCTTCTTTAATTGATGATTTGATTAAGATAAAAGAATTAACACCTAATGATGCAAGAATTGGCGCTCCGATAAATGACGGCCATTTAATAGCTTATTTTGCCCAAAGAAAGAATTTTGGCGATACTAATTTCCTTTTCTTGGATGATGCAAATGAAGTAGTTAAAGATATTGATGAGTTATATACTACTATTTCAAAAATAAAAGCAAGTGAGATACTTCATAAAAACGGAATTAATTATGTTTTATTTACACCAAACACCAAAGAAGAATACAGTCTAGAAGGACTGAAATTCGTAGACAAGGAATGTTTTACTGAAACAGAATTATGGGTGACAACATTGTACAAAAACAAGTGTGTTATCATAAAGAGCATGATGGCAAAATAGATTAAGAGTGCTATTGAGAAAGTGTTATTGAAAATATTGAAGATTGTGGATATTGTATTATGAATATATGAAAAATAGTATGAAAGATAGAACATAAAAAATGGTGTCATAATGGAAGAAATAAGCTACATAACCAAAAAGAATTATATTTTGTACATTATACTGATAACAGCTATATTTTTAATTGTTCCGCATATGATTAGATATGTTAATTATGGAGAGCTAATCCTGCCAGGGGACAAAAGCTACTATCATTTAAGTATCTCAGAACAGCTTCTTAATAAAGAATTGTCTGTTAATGAGGTTTTTTCACAGGCTGGCCTTTCAAAAACGAATTTTAATGATAAATTGATCATACCATTTAGGCCATTAATTATAACACCCTATCACTTAATTATTGCTGCATTTGGAAGATATATCCCATATATTTCATTAACAGGGATAATGTTAGGATTATTAATAATGTTTGGTCTTGCATCAGTATTTTTATTTGACAGGATTTTAGAAAGATTTAAAGTTTCATATCTGCAAAGATTCATTATTCTTTTGCTTCTCGTGCTTTCGCCATTATTTTTACAGACATTTTTGATGCCTGACCAGATATATTTCGTAATATTCCTCCAACTGCTGGGTTTTTATCTTTATACTTCAAAAACAACCAGTTTAAAATATTTACCAGTAAAATACCTTTCATTAATACCTTACGTAATAATATCTGTATTCGGAATATTTCATACATTAATTGCAGTCATGTTTATTTTGGGTTATGAACTATTTGTCAATAAAAAATATTGGCAAATCATTGGATTAAGTATAGTAATGATTGGAATTTCATTATATTTCAATCTGCCGATATATTACAAATATGGTTTTATAAAAACAAGCATTCTTTCAGAAAATATATTGCAGAGTTATGTAACTGATCTTGGTGCAAGCGAAGGGTTTGGCATCTTTGCAATTATTCTTACAATTTTTGGGTTAATAAAAACATGGCCGGAAAAGTATGAAAAGAAATATTCATGGATATATGTTTCATGTTTGGTACTATTTGTATTTTCATTTATTTATCATCAATATGTCAACTATTTAAATTTTATAGTGATAATTCTTTCTGCGTTTGGGTTAATCTATTTATTAGAAATAAAATGGGAATTAAAAATTATAAAAAATTTTACATTTTTAATAATTATATTAGGAATCTTGTTTTCAGGCGTCTCATTCATAAGCAGAGTTGCAGAAATGCCGCCGACACAGGAATTTATTGATGCATTTGGCTGGATAAAGAGCAATAAGCCAGTTGATTCAGTTATTCTGTCTCATCCTGAATATGGGCACATGATTAAATATCATACTCAGTTAAAAGTTCTTATAGATTCAAATCAAAACTTAATTGAAGATTACAGCTATTTTAAGGGCATTACAAACACAATTTTTCAGTCAAGATCCTTGAAAGAAGTTGAAGAATTGATGACAAGATTTAATATAAATTTAATATTTATTAGTAAAGAAATGAAAGAAGGTTTGGTTTGGGACAAGCCTAATCAGGGATTGCTGTTCTTGTTTGACAATTCAGATAAATTTAGGCGGGTTTATCTTAATCCTTATGCTGAAGTTTGGGAGTATAAGAAATCAGGTTAAAAACAAATAAGTGAAAGAAATAGCAACTTAATAGAAATTCACTAATTAACAGATAGTTATTAGGTTCATTATTAAGTTAAAGGGGAGATAAGTTAAAAGGTAGAATTATGATTGACATAACTGCATTAATCATTGCAATAGTTGTATTCATCAGCTTGTACATTACAATAGTTTGGGTTAGTTTTCTTTATCTTTGGGAGCCAAAACATGTAACAAAAAAAGACCTTCCTAGCGTCACAATAGTTATTCCTGCATATAACGAGGAACTTGGGATTAAAAAAACAATAAATTCAGTTATTGCACTGGATTATCCAAAGAATAAGATTAAGATTATTGTTGTAAATGACGGCTCAACTGACAGAACAAAAGAAGTTGCTGAAGAATTAAGAAAGAAATATGAGAAAGAATATTATTATGAAAAAGAATATAATTTTAAAGTTATCAACAAAAAAAACGAAGGTAAAGCCAAAGCATTAAACGTTGCGTTAGAAAAATGCAGCACAGAATTCTTTGCCTGTTTGGATGCAGACTCTTACATTGAGAAAGATTCTCTTATCAAAATGATTCCGCATTTTGATGGCGCTAATATCGGCGCAACTATAAGCGCCATAAAGGTCAATGAGCCAAAAAACATTTATGAAAAATTACAAAGGATGGAATATATTCTTGCTATAATTACAAGAAAATTAATGGCATTCATTAATACTCTTTCTGTCACGCCAGGTGTGTTAAGTGTTTACAGAACAGATGTTTTAAAAACTGTTAAAGGATTTGATGAAAAAAGTTTGACTGAAGATTTTGAGATTGCGATGAGATTAAAATATAATGGATATGACATTGACATTGAAACATCAGCAATAACATATACCAATGTTCCGGACAATTTCTCAAAATTATGGAGGCAGAGAGTTAGATGGTACAGAGGTTTTGTAGAGAGCCATAAAAAATACAGGCAGATGTTTTTGAATAAAAAATTTGGATTTCTGGCATATTTCCAGCTTCCATTAAACGTGATTGGCATTCTTCTGCTTATAGGCAGTGTTGTCTTTGTAAGTTATGGCAGCTTGTCTAATATTTATTATTTCATAAGAAGAGCAATGCTCATAAAAGGATATTTCTGGACGCATATTTTGGGGTATACAAAACTGAAAGATATAATTTTAACATACAATGCAAAGATAATGATACCAGTTATAATTGCACTGCTTTTAGGAATACTTATATTTTATTTAGCGCATAAAGAAGTAAGGGAAAAAATAAGATACCCTTTTACAATCTGGGCATTTTTTGTAATTTTGCCTGTATTGACAGCACTGCATTGGCTGGGTGCATTAACAGAAGAGGCATTAAAACTAAAGAAAAAGTGGTGAATAATATGATTGAAGAAAAATATATGAAACAGACATTCCTTGTAATTATTGTCGTCATTGCAATAGTTTTTTTTATCGGCATTTTGCTTGGCAAACACATTGAAAGCAAAGAGCAGGAGGAAATTGCAAGGTTTATAAAAAATCTTGAGCTTAATACTGAAAGTTTCTTGGTTGAGCAGGAGCTTTTGGGAGCATCTGAAGACTGCAGTTTGTCTGAAGAAAGGATTAATTCGTTGTCAAGTGAGCTGTATAACTTAGGTATAATGTTAAGCGAACCAACCTCAGAATCAAATTTAGGCAAAGATAATTATAAACTTCTGAAAAAGAAATTCCATTTGATGCAGATAAGGACTTATCTCTTATACAATCAATTCAAAAAAAACTGCAAAAGTGATGAGCACGTTATATTATTTTATTATGGTAAAAATAATCCTGATTCAAAAGAGCAGGGTAAAATTCTGGATGAGATTGGTAAAATCTATCCTGTTAATGTGTTTGCGCTGGAATTCAATTATACAAAGGAACTAACCTTTTTAGAGGATTATTATGGAATTTCAGAACCGCCGGCAATAGTTATTGATTATGACGATGTAAATAAAGGACTTGCAAGTTATGAAAAAATAGCTAATACTGTAAGTTAGGGAAAAGAGAAAAAACGAATCACAGACAAAAGAGACAAAACAATAGACTTATGTGTTATTAACAAACTAAAAATGGAATCACAGACAAACATTAAAAAAAAGATTTTTGTAACCAGCTTAATATTAACAATATCTATCTTTATTATTGGGCTTTTGATAAGTTATGTACTCGATTTATATCGCATGGATGAGATTACCAGAGTTATAGAGAATCATGAAACAGACAAAACAGCGTACTTGTTAGAGGAGCAATTTATTGATTCTGTCGGCGGAGATAAATGTGGAGTTATGAACCAGCGGTTTTTTGATTTAAAGACAGACATGCATAAAGTAGGTATTGCCCTGACAAATTACTGGAGTGAAAGTTTAATAAAAAAAATAGATTTTGATTATCTAAAAAGACATTATTTCCTTCTTGAACTAGAATTTTATACACTGATAAATAAGCTCAACAAAGAATGTGACACAGATTATGTAACAATTTTATTTTTTTATGAAAAGGATGATGCTGACAGCATTACAGAGGGTTATATTCTGGAAGATATTAGCCTTTCGTATAAGACAAATGTAGTTGTTCTTTCATTAGACAAGGATTATGAAGACGAGGTTCTTGTTCCTTTGTTAGTAAAAAGTTATAATATTACAAAGGCTCCAACTATGATTATTAATAACATCAAAGTAGATGGGTTTAAATACGGCGGAGAGATAAATGCTACAATTAAAGAGATAATAAGAAATGCTTCAACAGACAAATATGGGAGAAAATATGATATGAATTATTTGTTTGACAGCATTGGTGTAAACAAAACACAATATATTGAATATGTTGAAAAAAGCTTAAACAATACTGATAATGCAAATGAATTAAATAAATTAAACAATCTTAATAAGTTAAATAATTCTAATAGTTTAAATAATTTAAATAACACTAATGAATCGAATAAATCAAAGGAATTAAATAATACAAATAACTTAAATGAATTAAATAGATTAAATAGATTAAATAATCAAAAGAATTCATTTTTAAAAGGAGAGTTAACATTCCTGCTTGGCAGGCTTATGCAGGATACTGACAAGATGTGTGATTCTTTAAAATATTATGACCAAGCTGCTCTTGAAACTGACAGCGAAGAGTTTAAGGCAATAATTTATGAAACGACAGTATCAATTGGCTGCGGCAGAAATAAAAAAGCGTTTCTTGAGCTTGCTGCTGAATCGTGGAAAAACTCAGGCAATACAAAAAGAGCAGAGATTGATTTAGCGCTTGCAAACAATAAACCATTGCCTATAGAATTTGAAATATCAGAAATCTCACCTGAAAAGATAAACAAACCACTTGATAAAAATAAATTAATTATAGGAGCTTCTGGAATTGAAATTACAGACAAAGATATAATGATTTCTCAGGTTGACAGGGTTACAAGAGATTGGCTAGGACAGCAATTGGCTTCACCATATTCCAACAATATATTAACTATATTTTCAGAGAGACTGAAATATAATAAAACAGAGCTGAGAGAAGATATTGGATGGCATGAAGGCGGAAGAGTTAAAGAATTAAAACAAACAGGAGCGCAGCATGAATTGGCAGTAGGCACAATAATAATGGAAAAAGATGGAAAATGGTATGCTCCTAATGAAAATAATGTATTCATGTTTGAAGTTCCTTTTGACAAGATAATGTATCCAACAACAAGATTTTTGAGAAAGGATATTGCAATTATTGTTGATACTCATGGCGTGAATATGCTCGTCGAGCAGACAATCAGAAAAAATGCAAGCATTGTTATTAGTGACTGTGATCATCCCGGCAAAGTCAAGGCAGCTGCATATTTATCAAACAAAGGAAAAACAGTTATCTGTCTTCCTGATAAGTATAGTTACTTAGCACTTGGCAAAAATATAAATCTATTAACATCTCCGCCAGTAAAAATCATAAAAAAGGAAGAACAAGAAATCACCAAAACAGGAGAACAAATTAAAGCAATTGATGAAAAAGATGAAGAAATGATGATAAAAGAAAAAATAGTAATAAAAGCAGTGATAGGAAACCAGCCGATAAAAATAAAATTAAGCGAAAAAATAATTGTAACAAATGCAACAAACCTGCCATATGCTGTTTGGTATTATCAGACTCCCACTAATTATTTCAGCGAATTGTCAAAAAGTATAAACCTTAATTTAATATATGTAACAATAAATAACTTCTCACAAATGGACAAGATAGTTAATGCAGCAGTGAACAATAATGCAAAAGTTATTGCCACAAGAGTTTTTAATTCTGATGATTATGACAAGCTGGTTTCATGGCTGAAACTTTCAAAAGAAAACAGGGCAGTTCTTTTTCACAGCGCATCTTATCCCTACGGACAATTAATATTAAGAGAATATCCTGCGCAAGTTACATTTGGTGATATTAATGTCAAGTTTGAGTAAGATTTCAGGAAACTCGGAAAAAAACACAGATAAAAAAGATTCAGGTAAATTAGACGAGATTAAGAATCTGCTTACCAAAATTAACTGGATTTATGTAATAGTAATTGTTTTCATTCTCGTCTACATTCTGCATTTATTATTAAGGTTTCACTTCGTATTATGGGATGAAGCAGTTTACATTGGTATTGGCAAGTATATTTATTCTTTTGGACAGGTTGGATTATGGGAAGAGATAAGGCCATTAGGTCTGCCTTTGTTGTTTGGTGCTGTATGGAAACTTGGCTCAAAAATAAGTATTGATGCTATCAATATTATAATTACTGACAGAATTATTGAAATGTTATTCGCAGCAGGGACAATCATTTTGGTTTACTTAATTTCATTAAAATTATTCAACAAACAGATTGCTGTAATAAGCGCATTTATTTACGCAGTAACACCTTTGTTTTTTTACAATAGTCTTAGATTAATGACAGAGATACCCTCAACATTTTTTGTTCTGCTGGCTGTATATTTTTTTATTGAACGAAGATTTGTCATTGCTGGTGTTGTAAGTTCGATAGCCTTTATTTTTAGATATCCGCAAGGCCTTATTTTAGTGTGCTGCATTGCGGCATTAATTACAGAATTCCTGCTCGGAAGAACAGATATAAAAACAAGATTCAGAGAATTATTAATTAATTCTGCAAAATATATTGGTGGGTTTGTTCCGTTGGTGGGTATATTGTTTATCTTTAATTACTTAATGTATGAGTCTGCATTATTCCCTATACTAAAAGCTTCTCTTCATCAAGGCAATCCAGCTTACGCAATTAATGACTTATTATTAAACATATTTTATTATCCTTTCAATTTATACATACAAAATCTGTTTTTGATATTTGGCTTAATTGGCCTGTTTATTCTTTTAAGAGATATGTATGTAAGAGTTTTAACAAGAATTAACGAATACAAAAAGTTAAGAAATAAAACCTATACATTCAACAAGCCGGCTGAATTTTCAGACATTATTGAACTGGAAAAAAAGAGTTATTATAATGAAAGCATAATTATTGTAATAACATTTATTGTTTATCTTGCATATCTTACATTCATGATAAACAAACAGGAAAGATTTGGATTGATGCTGTTGCCGTTTACAGCAATTCTAAGTGGATATGGATTGGTTTATGTGTTTAAGTACATCAACTCGCTTGATTTAAGGGAAAATGCAAGAGAGCAAAATACAAAAGAGCAGTTTTGGCTAAAAAAACTGCCATACTTGCTGTTGATAATATATATTGTCTACGCTGGAACACTTTCCCTGCACAAAGATTACAATAAGTTTTTGTCTTCCCCTAAAGATGAGCCAGAGATTATAAAAGAATATTATAAATTCTTTTCTGACAATTATCAGGGCATAAATCAAGGTATAATTTTAACAAGTGATCCAGTGCATGTTGCTTATACTGACATAAAGATGATTCCTTTCTACTTTTCTGTCGAAGAAGGCTATGACATATACAATAAATGGACAACAGATCCTCAGCTAATGCCACAGGTAAAAGCTGTCGTCTTCATTGAAGCGCCGTTTATGTGCTTTGACAAGAAATGCGAGGAATCATTAAGGCCAGAATTGTTTGAAAAAATAAAAGATTCTAACTCAAACAAGCTTGTATTTGAAAAACAGTATGAGGAAGTGAAAAGGATTTATAAAGTAGACAATTAAATGAGATAAAATCATAAAAATCATAATGAAAAACATAAATAATTTATACAAAAAAACAGAGCAGTTTGTAATAGATTCATTCATTAAAATAGGTAAAGAGCAGGAAGTAAAACATCTTTTAAGAACAGCATATTGGATTAAGCAATTAAAGAAAAATGCAGATGAGGCATTACTTATTTCAGCAGTGGCACATGATATTGAAAGAGCATATAGAAAAGAGGATGTAAAAAAGATAATAAAATCAGGTTTTCTTTCAAAAGATTTCTTAAGGCTGCATCAAGAAAGGGGTGCAGAAATAACAGCTGATTTCTTGAAGAAGCAAAAAGCTGATAATAAATTAATTGAAAAAGTGAAACAATTAATTTTAAGGCATGAAGATGGCGGCAATGAAGAGCAAAACCTGTTAAAAGATGCAGACAGTTTAAGCTTTTTTGAGTGCAATGTAAACAAATTCTTAGATAAAGCAGAAACAAAAGGAAAAGAATATGTAAAAGAAAAATTTGAATGGATGTATAATAGAATAACATCAAAAAAAGCAAAAGAGAGAGCTAAACCATTGTATGAAGACGCTGTGAAAAAGTTAGACAGATAAAACAAAATGCAGTTATTTAGTTCCTTGGCGAAGCCACCGGTTCACGATGATTTTTAGTTTATTATAATTTTATTTATTATTTAATATTATTAAAAAATTAATGAGATGTTTAGCTGCGCTCTATAACACATTGTGAGCAATAAACAGATATTGAAAAAAAGTTAGAAAATTATTATTTTACCAATTTGAAGACGTTACCAAAACAAACTTCATCCAAACAAATAGGAGTTTATTAATTATTAGTTTGTTGAGTTGTATCCATTAACCCATATTTTGCAAACAATTCTTGCCCAAATTGACGGTAAAATTCTTCTTTTTCAGATGGGGCTCTTGGTGCATCTTGAGGTTTATCTAATAGTTTTAATGTACTTTCCATTAACCCATTATGAACCTGTTTTCCAACAAATCCAATTATATCTAACTTAATATCTAATGGTAAAGCATTATATGCTACTTTTGCTTCATCCCTCATTTCTTCAAGCTTAGCTTTGTCCTCTAATTTGTTTTCAAAAGCAACTCTTGCACCATCATTTTCAAGGTCAGTCTCATAAAAAAAACCAAAAGAGTTAAACACATAATGTGAAATAACTGAAGCATTCACTAAATAGCCTATAACTTTTCCGACATTACTTAAATGACCTTTATCTTGAGCAGAATGCAAAATGTCTGATATTTCTCTATTTGCATTAAGTCCGTAGGTAATAAATTCAGTAGTCCCATTGGCATTGAGTTGAACTTCTCTTTCTATAGTTGTTCTCACCCAATCTAGGTAATATAATGCAGTTTCATAATTTTCTTGTTTATTCTTAAAGCTATATTCAAATCCATTTAAATACAAAAGGGACATTCCTAAAGAACTTTGTATTCTCTCATGAAACTCATCACCTTTTGCAGAAAGCGCTAATAAATCCTCTTTCCATTTTAAATCATCAGTTGACAAGTTAACTGCATCTTCTAAATCTTGTAATGTTGGATAAGCTAAAAAATAATTTGAAGATGTAATTAAGACTTGTTGATTTTGTTGTGTCTGTGTTGGTTGGCTAGGATGAATAATAGCTGGTCTTTCTAATAATTCATCTTGTGATTCTTGTGGTTCTTCCCCGCTGCAACCTAAAGCACTTGCTAAAACAACAGCTAATCCAGATAATGTAAAATTACGCATATAAAACACCTCGCTAATTCAATATTGTGTTAAGAAATTAAACAGGTTTATATTGATTTATATCATTTGTCATACAAATATAAATTAAATTTAGGCAAACAAATTAAACCAAAAACATCACTTAAACAGCGACCTTAAATAATAAAACATAACCTTTTTGTTAAGTTTTGACTGCCCTGCTTTTCTTATGCCAAACTCATAATCCACTTTATCTATTTTTGCATTTGATGGCAGGTATTTGAGGATATCAAACAACACTTTGTAACCTTTTAATTCAAATTTTGAATAATTCTGTGCAATAACCTGTTTAGCTAGCTCTGTTCTTCCTCCAAAAAAACCGCTGACAATATCATATTTTGGAAATTTCTTTAATAACAGCCGCAAATACCCGAGCATATACGCTGTTTTAGAAATAATTATTCTTGAAACAGACCAATCTTCACTAACCTTAATTCTGTTACCCACGACAATCTCCACGCTAGCCCTTAACTTATTTACTACCTCTTTTATCTTTTCAGGCGGATGCTGAAAATCAGCGTCGATAACTACAAAATAAGATGTTTTGCATAAGTTAATTGCATCTATTACACTGACAGTAAGGCCATGAACAAGGGTTTTTGTTCTGTCCAACAAAATTACGCTTTCTTCTTTTTCTCCTTTTTCTTCTTTTGATCCTTTTGCCCACTTTTTTGCAGCTTTTTTTACAGTTACCTGCGTTTTATCCAATGAGCCATCATCACTTACAATTATCTTCGCTTTTGGCAAAAGTTTCTTAATTTTGTCAATAAGCTGAGCTATATTCTTCTCCTCGTTAAATGTTGGAATGATTATAGTTGTATCTTGATAGTTCATGTAATTATAATACTTAATTTTGTTGTTTAAATATTTTAGCAGCTTAACTTTAAGACTTATTTACAGTCCATTCAATAATTCTCTTTGTTAGTTTAATTAACAAATAAGTATTAAAATAAGTTATTTGTTAGTTTAATCTACAAAATAAAAAATAAAGGTGTTAATTTGGTTAACAAATAAGACCAAAACATAAAATTTAGTTAGTTAACAATGTAAATTTTATTAAAAAATGTCAACAAAATCAAAAAATTTAAATATTAGTTAGATTATTCTGTTAGATTAGTTAACAGATATAATGAAATCAATGGGGGTAGTTAACTTAACTAATAAGTCTTTATAAAATAATCGTTAGCTTAACTAACATAAAAAGATTTAAATATAAGAACTGTTAGCAAGACTAACATGATTGAAGATTTTATAGTTCAACCGCAAAAAATGGTTTTATACTGCTTTTCAACAGAGCATCTACAGAAAAAGGACAAAGTCAGGTTTTATTATGCTCTAAAAGGCAGAGATGGAAAGACAGGCATTGTAAAACTTGCGAAGATTCAGCATATTGGTAAAGGCGTTTTGCTTGTGCCGTATATGTATGACGAAGATGTAACCCAATTTTTCAGGGTTTGGAATTTAAATTATAAACGACAAAAGGTAATTGTTGACGAAGAAACAGATATGGTTAGAAAACCATAAACTGATTTAGTAAAATAAAAAAATGCCAACAATCTGCAGTATAAATATCACAAATCTGCTTTCCTAGATAATTTAGCGAGAAAATTCATGCTTATGTGCCGTGGTTGTTTGTTAATGTTGCTAAAGTGCGTCTAAGATCAAAATCTAGACACCCCCAACAAACACTTCAGCAATTAACAAACAGTAAAGCACATTGTTTTCTGGCTCTGGCACACGGTGCTGGAGCCTGTACCTTAAAAAATTATTAGAGATAAGAGTATAACTAAATGGTCTAGATTTGCCTGTTTTAGACTTTTTTTATGTACTAAAAGGGCATAATAAAAGAAATAATTATTTATATATAAGATATGTTTTACAAATCAATATGACAATAATCGATATTCATGTAACTAATTTTGATTTCTATATTGCCATTGAGTGGAATATTATTAAAGCAATGAGAAAAGTAGAAAAAGCTTTGAAAAATGTTGCATGGCAAGCTGTAGCAGATGTTGATATTAAAGTTAATCGCGACAGAGTGCTGGAAGGATATTATGGGATGACCCTTGAATATAAAGAAAAAGGCTTGGATAATTTAGCAAATTATTTTTTTGCTATTAAATCGCTTCAAGAAGGAAAACCTAACGGAACAGAACATTCTGAAGCATTGCGAAGACTTGATGATTTTTATCATAGTCATGTATTTGGAATGGGACCAGAACGGCCAACTGTTTATTACCCAAAACCACAAACAGGTTGGGATTTTAAAGATAATGAAGCACGTTTCATTTCTGGTATTGTAGACGGTATTTATCTTGCAATAACAGAAAAGCGTTGGAGTGCTTTGAATCATAATACACAAGCAATTGTGCAAAAAGCCATAGAATTACAACGAGAAGGAAAGCTTGGCATTAATCTTGTTGCATTAGCAGCATTGGTTGATGAAAAGGAACACAATTATAATGGACAAATTGATCCTGTTTGTTTAACATGTTCCATGTTTACAACAATACTTTCTAGGGCTGGAGAGCCATGTGCAGGTGGAGCACCAAAGTATAAATATTATTGGGATGTTGACAAAGAAGTTGAAGAATTAGGAACTAAGGTTATAGAAGGATACAATGGCGCTTTTGCAAGAGTTCTTCAAGATAGCAAAGCTGTTAAGATGATTCCTTTCGATAAACAGAATATTGAAGCGTGTAAGAGTGCAAAGAATGATAGCTATTCTTTATTAGGAGCAGAAAGAGTTGTAAAAATCGATAGTGATGAGAATGACGGAAACTTACATTGGGCTGTCAGATGGGAAAATGGACGATATGGTGTATTAACATTTACTTCACCCGAAATTGTTGACCCTGCTAAATATAAATTAGACACAAACATAATTGATAAGTATAATCCAACACCAGCAGTAAGAAGATAATTGGTTTGTTACTCAAATATACTAAATGGAATTAGTTTTCGAACAAACTAATTCCATTTGTATATACAAAAGTCCTTTTTTTTGTTCGGAAGTTAAGGACTTTTAGTATAATTTTGCTTAACCAAAAAATTAACATTCTTATAATTCAACACTAAACCTTCTTGTCAATATATTAAGTTTTTCTCCTCGAAAAACATTATAAAAAATCAAAACATTTAAATATTAGCGTGTGCAGAGAAAATAGCAGGTACTTTTAGTATATAAAAAAAGACCAGTGAAAGGGGTGAATTTAAATGGCAACAATTATAAAAGTAGCAAAAGTCGGCGTAAAAAAGAAAAACGGCTTTCTTTACTTTGTAGATAAAAAAGGAGACATCTCAATGGTAAAGATGAATAGAGGCGGAAAGAGAAAGAAAAAGAAATAAACCTCTTAATTTTATTTTTTTTCTTTTTAATTATTAGTTGTGTTGTTCTTATATTTATTCTGGTTTTTTATATGTGTCCTATAAAGTATATTAAATGCGATTAATTTTCGTATAGTTTATATTTTTAATATTTTTCTCACTTATAGTCTACTTTTCGCTCCCAGCACATTTGTAGGACGAAGTCCCACGTCTCATGAAGAATTTTTTAAAGTTTTTTAATGAGGTTATTATTAGAAGCAAAACAATCATTTATAATAAACAGTTTATCAAACTATCTTTTTAATTGCATACCCCGAAGAAGTATCATCAACATAATATCCTTTTTTCTTCATTACCTCCCTAAGATTGTCTGATTCTGCATAATTTTTGTTGTTTCTTGCTTCCTGCCTTTTCTTTGCAAGCTCAATTATCTCTTCAGGGATTTCCTCGTCATCAAACTTCATTACACCTAGAACTCTGTCAATATGAGTTAAGAATCCTAAAATAATTTCTGCATCTTTTGATGACAAATTATCTGTTCGTTTATTTATTTCTGTTATAAACCCAAAAAATATGCCTAATGCCTCAGAGATGTTGAGGTCATCATCCATTGATTCTTCAAACCCAATCTTTGTATTCTCTATTAATTTGGTGATTGTTTTGTCGTGTGTTTTATCGTGTATTTTGTCATGTTCATTTTTTTTTAGTAAATTATTCTTTAATAAATTAGCATTTTGTGTTTTAATTTTAGTCTTGTCATCTATCTTTCTCTTCAGTTTATTAACAAGCTCTTTTATTCTTTCTATTGCATGCTTTGAAGCGTCTAATCCGTCAAGGGTAAAATTCAATTGCTGCCTGTAATGCGTGCTTAACAGCAGATATCTTATTGATTTGGCATCATAACCTTTCGCAAGCAAATCCCTTAAAGTGTAAAAATTGCCTAAACTCTTGCTCATCTTTTTTCCTTCGACAAGAATATACTCATTGTGTAGCCAGAAGCTTACAAATTTCTTTCCTGTTGCTGCTTCGCTTTGGGCAATCTCATTCTCGTGATGCGGAAATATGAGATCTACGCCGCCAGTATGAATATCAAAACTCTTTCCAAGAAGTTTCATTGACATGGCTGAGCACTCAATATGCCAGCCTGGTCTTCCTTTGCCAATTTTTGTTTCCCAGAATACATCGCCGTCTTCCTTTTCCCAAAATTTCCATAAAGCAAAATCATTTGGATTGGTTTTATCGTATTCATCATTGCTCACTCTCTTGCCTTTTTTTGTGTGTGATAAATCAATGTGAGACAATTTTCCATAATCTTTGAACGAGCTTATTTTGAAATAAATTCCGTCCTTTACTTTGTAAGCATATCCTTTCTCAAGAAGTTTCTGGACAAGCTTGACCATTTCATCAATATAATCAGTTGCTTTTGGCATTATGTCTGGTGTGAGTATGTTAAGAGCTTTCATGTCTTCTAAAAAAGCAAGGGTGTAAAACTCAGTGAATTCTTTAAGACTTTTTTTTTCTTTTTTTGAGTCTCTGATTGTTTTGTCGTCTACATCTGTTATGTTCATTACATGAGCCACATTATATCCTTTATACAAAAGATACCTTTTGAGAATATCTGAGGACATAAATGCGCGATAATTGCCAATGTGTGGATAATTGTAAACAGTTGGACCGCAGGAATACATTTTTACTTCATTAAGTTTTAATGGCTTGAAATCTTCTTTTGCTCTTGTTAATGTATTGTACAACCTTAAAACCATCTTCTCACCTTACAGGCATGCATCAAATATTTTTTTTGCAATACTTTCTATTTTATTTTGTGAAACTTTATTTTTGCCAGTTTTGAATATCAGCTCGCCATAGCCATGAACAACAACTTCAACGCCCTCAACATTAAGCACCAAAACAATACCCGCGTCACTGACAACATTAAAATTTTCTTTAAGATTCTTCAAATTAAGATTCTGTCGTTTATTAAGTTTTGCCTTGCAGCTTTGCTTGGTTTTACATGGTTCTATGGTGAATAAATTATTCATTCATGAAAAGAAGAAACGTCTAGTATTTATGTATTCTGTTTTTGTATATGAAATACACCTAAACATTAAGTGTGAACATCATATATTTATCATAACAAATCAAGTCGAAAAAAGATTACTGAAAACCAACTTTTAGTTTATTATGCCTCTCTACAAATTTGGCAATTTCATCATCTCTTCTGGCTATGATATTTATATCTGATCTTGCACGTATGAACGCATCTGCTTTTTTATAATCATGGGCAGTCACCTCAAGTGGCTCTGAGGTTTGTTGCTGTTTAGAGAACTTACCAAAAATTCGCCTAGCTGCCTGAACCCCCGCTTCATTAACAAGATTAACCAACATTCTGGGCGTAAAACCGATTGAACTTGCTGCAATTTCGTCTAAACAAACACCATTTGCTAAAGTTTGCCCTCGTTTTTCTACATGAACAGATAGGATTTTTGCAATAACTGCTTGTTCTTTTGGAATAGGCACATGAAACATATAACTTATTCTTCCAAATTCCAAGAACCGCGGGTCAATATCTTCAGGATTATTTGTAGAGCCAGATATTCTTATGCCAAAATCCTTACTAACACCCTGCAGATTATTAAGCAAAGTTGACTGCGCAACTGCCATCTCTTTTGAGCCACCGAAATCTTTTAGGAATGCTGCTTCCAAGTCATCACACCATAACATTGGTCTAAAACCATATCTTCGATTTAAATCGCGAATGCCGCTAAAGAAAGTATCCATATTTTTGTCTGACAAATAAGATGCTTCTAATAATTCTTTTACATTTAGAGGAATAAAAACAACGTCTTCAAGCAAGTTGTCCCAAAGCAAGCTGGAAGCAATTGAACTCTTGCCTGTGCCAGGTACACCAACTAATAAAACAGATTCATTAGTTACCCCTAATGCTTTGGCTTCCTGCGGCCGAATAGTTGCAAAAAACTGCCTGAATTTAATATCTTCTATCAAATCTTCTAAACCGATAACTTCTTCCTGCCTTACTGTTTCCTTATTTCGTCGAACTAACTGTTTCTGCGCCAAAGAAAGCGCCTTGTATCGGTCAAAAGAATCATAAGAACCATTCAAGGCAACACTAATTCTTAATGCAGTATCTATAAATTCTATTTCCTTGCATTCTGCTAATCTTAAATCAAGAATAAATTTTCCGTTGCTGTAAAACCAATAATTATCTCCTCTGCCTCTCATCTGCTCTCTTGCAGATTTAACAGACGAATAACTCTTTGCAACCCACAATATTTTATTTTCTCTGCTTAAATCATAGAGATTATGGATTCCATTAGAATCTAAATATAAAGGAAAGCCCCTTATCTTTCCAGTAGAATGCCCATCAAATCCAACAAATTTTGCTGGAAGCGCTCTTTTTTTCATATATTTGTTTCTAGATGTAAGCTTATCGTCATCAAGCACAGATTCACTAAATATTTTCTCCATTCTTTTGTATAATGCTTCACTCAAATGATCCAATTGCCAATAAACAGCCAATCTTGGCTTCTCAAGTCTATTTTTTCTGTCCCAGATACAAAGCTCAACTTGTTTTTTATATTCAACTACGGGCATAACACCATTAAATGCTTTAACTAAGCCAGAAAGAATGTCCCCTACTTCATTTCTTTGAGATGCAACTACATAATGAAAATCAGTGTAAACTGGATTAATATATGAAAACATAGCTATGGAAATCTGTAATTAATATAAATGAATTATTGTTCTTAAGTATACTTCAAATAATTATTTAACAAACTTTTTAAATAGGCAGGAATCTTATAAAAACATGCAAAAAAAAGAGCAGAGTGTTAAAAAAGTTAAGAAAGATTTATCTGAAGAGAAGAAAGACTTTTATGAAGATAAAAAAGAAGCCGCATTAAAAAAAGAGGAGAAAAAAGAAGAAAAAACAAAAGAAGACAACTTAAAAAAAGAGGGGAAAAAAGAAGAAAAAACAAAAGGAGATAACTTAAAAGAAGAATACAAAATAATTAGTATAAAAAATAAAGCAGTTCTAAATTTTAAAAGATTCTCAACCATTCTCAAAGAAACAAGTTTTTACATCAAAGAAACAACTTTCTTCAATGCGTTCAAGCTGTTCATCTCAACCCCGAAAAATATATTGCTTATGTTTCTTGTTGATTTTATTTTTCTTGCGGCAATAATGCTGGTTAATGGCGCATTTAATTATATGTTTACTAAAATAAGTGTTGCATCTAGTTTAATTCTCCTGATAATTATACCAGTTGCAGTAATAAATCTGATGATTCTGATTTTAGTTTATACATTTACAAAAAAAAAGGTGCTGGATATTATGTTCAGCTACAAAAACAAGATATCATTTGAAACACCACACTTAAAGAAATTCTATCTTACCAATCTTATTTTTTATTTCATTGTATTTCTAATAAATGTGATTTTATCTTCGGCATTAACATATATGATAAAGCCAGAATACAAAAAGACAGCATTGATTGCAGGTTTTGTGGTTGTATTTATCTTTGCATATCTGTTCATTAATCTGCTTCATTTATTTTTTTGTCAAAATGTAAAGCAAAACAAAGAAATAACCCACTCGTTTATAATGGCATGGAATGCTATGTCAAAGTTATATGCTTATAAACCGTTAATTATTTCGCTGATTATATTCCTGATTTATAGCGGAATCATTTCTTTGATTGGTGTTGGCGCTTCATTTATCATCTTCAAGTTTGGTCAGAATATGAAATTAATGAGCATAATTAGTATATCTATCTTTGTTTTAAGCGGTTTAGTTGCATATCTGATGATAATATTTAACCGTATTTATTATTTAGAACTTGTTGAGAAAGAATACAAATAGATGATATTAGTATATCTCTTTTTATATCATAAGAGACTTATCTTTGTTAATGATATTAACAGAAGACAAATAAAAAAGATGAACAAACGAAAAGATTATTCAACAAAACATTGTTAAAAACACACACCTAAATTTAATAATTATGATAAAACAAGTTGTAACTCATCTCTTTGAAAAAGCAGGATTACAATTAGGAGATTCTGATGATGGTAATCATAATGAGATTGTAGTTCATGACGACAAATTTTTTAGGGAAGTATTAGTTAATGGATCTATAGGATTGGGAGATTCTTATATAGATGGTTTATGGAATTCTCATTCTGTTGATGTTGTTGTTTTTAAATTATTAAAGGCTGGAGTTTATAATCCAACTTTAGCGCGAGTTTATGATTTGATTGGTTCATTTTCCAGAAGTATACACAATTTACAAGACAGGACAGGTTCACATAAAGTTATTGATAAACATTATAATTTAAATCCAGATTTATTCTTAAAATTTTTAGATCATTATAATCAGTATACTTGCGGCTATTTTGAAAAAACAGATAATCTTGAAAAAGCTCAAGAAAATAAATTGGAATTGATCTGTAATAAATTAGATATTAGAATGAATGATAAAGTTTTAGACATTGGCGGCGGATGGGGTGGTTTAGCGTTATATATGAGCGAGAGATTTGATGTTAATGTAACTATGGTAACTTTGTCTGAGCAGCAGGCAAATTATGCAAGGAAGCTTTGTGAAGGAAGAAAAGTGAAAGTGTATATCTGCGACTATCGTGATATTCTTCGTTTATTTTCACCAAATAGGTTTGATAAGGTGACAGCAGTCGGTATTTTAGAACATATAGGGCATAAAAATTATAGAGAGTTTATGACAGCTGTAAACCACGCATTGAAACCAACAGGGAGATGTTTATTCCAAACACTTTATTCTCCAACTAATATGATATTAAGTAACCCATGGATACGTAAGCATATTTTTCCAAATCATGAACTGCCTCCGTACAATACAATTCATTCAGCAGCGTCAGAATATTTCCAACCATTAGATGAAATTGCATTTCAGGACATGACATCACATTATGTGAAAACTTTATTAAATTGGAATGAAAGACTAAACAAAGCAATAGATACAGGAACTATTAAACTTGAAACAAGTGAGCATAGAACTTGGAATTTTTATTTTTTATCATGTGCAGGTGCATTAAGAGCAGAACATATGAGGGTTGGACAGTTAGTATATCAAAAATAAGATTTGTTTAACTGATTTCCAATTTCTTATCCGTTTTTCTCCGCTCACAACCCGTTTGTAGGACGAAGTCCACCGTCTCATGAGAAATTTTAAAGTTTTTTGAAAGGTAGTATAGAAAACTTCAAAGAATAAAATAACATAAATAAACAAATCATCATCATGAGACGTGTGGCTTCGCCCAAGAACTAAATAATGTAATTAATTTAATAAATACCACAAATAGTTATAATTTTATTCAGCTGTGTAATTAAGGGATTTAATCTTTCATCAGCGCATCCATCTCGCTCTTAATGCCTTCCAAGTGTCCTGCGCCGACAACAGCCAGTATTTTTTGATGTGTTTTTGATAATCTGATTAAATTATTGGCCATAACCCTATTTCTCTCGTCAACTAAAACAAGATATGCGTTTGGATATTTTGTTTTCATAACATTAACTAGTTGTTTAATTATTTTAGTAGAAGGCACTTTTCTTAAATCAAATGAATTAATATCAATCCCTATTTCTTTCGCTGCTTTTTTTGCAAATAACACCGAATAAATCAAATCCTTGACAAACATTAGTTTTTCCCTCATTGTAATTTTCGCAGAAAACCTCGCCAAAGTTATTTCAATTGGCTGATCAATAAGCGCTAGTTTGATGCCTTTTTCTCTCGCGAGCTTTACAGCAGTCAGCATTTCCTCGCCTGGCTCAACACCGACTAATTTACCTAGTTTTTTTGAGCCCCAGCTTCCAAACTTTGCAAATATGTAGCCGACAACACCTATTCTGAATATTAATGAGATAGGCACTTTTTGTTTATTATTTCCATTGTTCTTTTCATTGTCCAATAATGCTTCCAGCCTTCTTGCATCCAATTCAACTGCAACAACCTCTGGCTTGAAATTAATTATGTTCTTTTTGACATCATCTATTGACTGTTGTGCAATATGCGAAGAACCAATTAGTCTGATCTGGACTGTTTTTTTCGCTGTATTTCTCGCAGTATCTTTGGTTATGTTAATTGTATCTTTAACTGTGTCTTCTTTGGGTTTTTTATCTTTTTTATTCGGTTGTTTCTTTTCCATTTTAGTGATTGTATTATGTCTGGGTTTTGTGTTATGTCTGCGTTAGTTGTTGTGTAATGGATATTTAGATAAATTTAACGAATAATTTAAATTAAGTTTAATTAGTATATAAATTAGTTGTGAAACGGAGCTGTAAAGTAAACGAGACCTAGAAAGGTTTTTTTATGAGCTGTAAAGTTAACGTCAGGTCAAGCCCTTTCGGAAGTGGTAATCGAAGGGGTGTCAGTTCTTGAGAAAACAAGAAAATTTAAATAAAGTCGATGATTACGACAATTATATGAGAAGAAAAACAATATTTACTTTTCAAGTTATATTCCTTTTTTAGCAATTTTTTATTCTGGGTGGGCTGTTTTGTTATTATTGTCAACTCTCCAAATTACAATTTTAAGTGGTGTTATGTTGATTCTTGCAATAGGTTTTTTTATACTTTCACGTGGATTTAAAAACTTAGTAAGGAGTAGAAAATGACACCACAATAAATTTTAGTTTTTGAGGAGTTCATCATACAAACAGGTTTTATAAGATTAGGATTGATACTCGCGTTATATGCTATAATAATCCCTAATTTTAAACCACAAATAATAGGTAAACAAGTTAAAAAGTTTGAGGAATACCAACAAAAACTTAAAAACACACTAAGTAAATTAAAAGAGGATTTAAGAAATGAAGAGTTGTATACACAATTAAAAGAACAAAAAGAAAAATTTGAAACCTACTCTAAATTACCATTTTGGGTAATATGGGGAGTATTGATTGACGTCATATTTTTATCATTGTCTGCAATACTACCTTTAATAGACCTTGTAGGCATTAAGTTTTCTTTTATTTCTCAATCAAATATATTATTACTATCTCAATGTTTTATTTTATTTGGAGTAATATTATTTGTCATAATTTGTGTAAAAGTTTTTATAGAGTTAAAAGAAATGTTGACTGGTGAATTTGAAGATATGATTGAAAAATCAAGAAGATTATTAGATGAAGCAGAAAAGTTAGAGAAATCAAAACCAAACAAACCAAATGAAGATTAATTACTTGCCAATCTTATTAATCTTAACCATCTATTCTGTCCTGTTTCAAGTTTCAGATTAGCCAATTCGCAAGGCACTTTTCCTGTCGTTGTATGCTCTTCTATGTAGTTATGCTGTAAAACAATTCCAGCCATCAAAATGGGAGCAGACCAAAGAGCTTTCAATCCCCTAAAGTCATCAACTCTATCTTTTATCTTAGAAAAGACAGTTTCAATTCTTACGTTATGCCTTCCTGTTTTATGTACGTTATTAACTATATGCTTTACTCTTGGTTCTCCATGATAAGTAGTATGATATGAATGAGAAGAAAATACTTTTCTCATGGCTTGTGGATAAAACATTGCTGAATCAGTTTGAATGTATTTTGGCTTTCCTTTTTGCTTTACTTTTTCCAGAAAGGTTTTAGCTTCTTCAATATTTGAAGTTAAGCTGTAATGAGTATCAACAATAAACCTAGTTTCCCAATCAACACAGCACCAAAACTTGTCATTAACTTTTCCCCTATCTATTTCAGTCTCATCTGCATAATATTGACCGCTTAGTTTTGGTTGCAGTTTATTGACGTAATTATGCACTTTTAATGTATATCTTCTAGCCCAATCTAAAACAGTTACATGACTTGAATTATGCTCTAAATGGCGTCTAAAATAGTTCCTTACCTTTCTGCTTGAAAGGTTAGAAAAATAAAGGTCAATAGCTGATGTTATCTTTTCAGGGTTGTTTCGCATACGATAAAAGCCTTCATCATTGGTAAACTTCTTACCACAATCTAAGCACCTATAAACCTGTATTTTTCCCCTATTTTGTGTTTGCCTAAGCCCTTTCTTAATAAAGTTCTTTCCGTTACAATGTTTGCATTTTATTACGTTTTCCATAGTAATATGGTAGGTACCGAAAGTATATAAGTATTTCGGTACCGAATAATAACAATTACAATATATAGTTTTCTGTACCGAAAAGTATATAAATGGGTAGGTACCTATTGTAAATTTATGAGACTACAAAAGCAATTATCTAAGAAAATAGGTAATGTAGAATACCCTAAATATGTGATAGTAATCAAACCTTCCATAATAGACAAATTGGGTTGGAAAGAAGGACAAATGCTAGAATCAGTAATAAAAGGAGAAAAATTACTAATTAAGAAAGATAAAGAACCAAAAAAAGAGTAATGATAATATGACAGAACATAAATTTATTTTGGGAGATTGTTTAGAAGAACTAAAGAAAATTCCAGACGAATCAGTAGATTTAGTTTTTGCAGATCCACCTTATGGTTTAGCTAAAAAGAACGGTTTAGGTTGGAAATATTCAAAACACATAACTTTAGAAGAAGCGTGGGATATATTCTCAAAAGATGAATATTTTGATTTTAGTTTAAAATGGATCAGTGAATGTATGCGAATTTTAAAACATGGTGGAAGTTTTTGGGTTTGTGGTTCTTTTCATAATATTTATTTGATGGGGTTTATTTTACATCAATTAGATTTTAAGATAAATAATAGCATTGTGTGGTTTAAGCCAAATGCACAACCTAACATAACGTGTAGAATGTTCACAGAGAGTACAGAACATTTAATATGGGCTGTTAAAAATCATTCTAAAACAAAGTGGACTTTTAATTATGAACAAACAAAAAAAGATATAGAAGATCCCATAAATCCAAAAGGAAAGCAAACAAGAAATGTCTGGAGTATAACCTTAACACCAAGAAAAGAAAAATGGGCTGGAGAACATCCAACACAAAAACCAGAGGAATTATTAAGAAGAATTATCCTATCATGTACAAATAAGGAAGATTTAGTTTTAGATCCTTTTGTTGGTTCTGGTACTACATCAGTAATGGCTAAAACGATGGGTAGAAATTCCATAGGAATAGAGAAAGAGAAAAAATATTTAGATATTGCTAGAAAAAGACTTTCACAAGCGACATTAATTTGATCTTACCCAATCTGTGTAGCTTTACTTACTATGACAAATATTTCTTTTTCCTGAATCATTGCATCCATTAACTCCTTGAATACTCTTGCGGGTTTTTCAGGCGGAGTATTTTTCTCCATTTTTATCATTAGTTCTATAAGATGCCCTATAAACTCAACTTTATATTCACCATATTCATTTAATTCTTCAAAAGGTTTGAGTTTTGCCAACGTGGTTTGTTTTAATTCGCAATTTTTTCGATCTTCTTTACTCTTAAATGCCTCTACTTTTTCATACATATTCCTTAAGTATTTCATAAATTCAAGAGTGAGTTTTCTATTATGCTCCTTTTTAATAAGTAAATCAATAACCCAATGAATATGTTTAGGTGTTCTTAATCTCTTACCTTGTTCTTGATATTTAATAAGAATATCATGATCTGGATTTGCCCCTCTACTACCTTCAAAAACACCTATAACCGTACCATCAAAGAGTTTAATTTCTTTTATGGCTGTATGTTCTTCTCCTTTCCTTTTAAACCTCATATAAAGACTAATATTAAAATCCTATATAAAGTTTACGCTTGGGTCTCGCTAACTTAACAGCTCATGTGAAACGGATTTTGTTTTGTGTAGAAAGAACCATTGTTGAATTTTTGGATGAAACAAAGATATGCAAAAATTTAAATATCATCTTATTTTGAGTAAGAATAGTTAAAAAGTTTGAAAAAAGAGGAAAAATGAACAATTGGCACACTTTAAGTGTTAAGGAAGTACTTAAACTGCTCAAAACAAATGAAAAGGGCTTAACAAAAAAAGAGGTACAAAAAAGATTAAGTTATTACGGGCATAATGAATTAGAGAAAAAAGTATCCTTTTCTATCCTAAAGATGTTTTTCTCACAGTTTAATTCTTTTTTTGTTTACCTTCTCATGATTGCTGCTTTTATCTCATTACTGATGCACCATTTGTTTGACTTTTATGCAATAATGGCTATTATTATTTTGAATGTTATTATTGGTTTTGTACAGAATTACAGAGCTGAAAAAGCAATTCAAAATCTGAAAAAAATGCTTCAGCCTAAAACAAAAGTAATCAGAGAAGGCATTCTTTATGAAATATCTATAAAAGACATTGTGCCTGGTGATATTATTATTTTGCATGAGGGTGACAAGATCCCTGGCGATGCAAGGATTATAGAAAGCCATCAGCTTCAGTGCAATGAAGCAATCTTAACAGGCGAGAGCATTCCTGTTGACAAAGATGCAAAAAGGATTAAAAATGAGATTTCTCTTACTGAAAGAGTGAATATGCTGTATTCAGGAACAACCATAACAAATGGTTCTGGAAAAGCAGTTGTAATAAGCACAGGAATGAAAACTGAATTTGGTAAAATTGCTTCCCTAGTTCAAGATGTAGAAAAGGAAAAAACACCTCTGCAGGTTAAACTAAATGATTTTGCCAAAAAAATAGGTATTGTTGTAATAATAGGTTGTATAATCATAACTGTTGTTGGAATTTATCTTGGAATGAATAAACTGAATATGTTTTTTACAGCAATAAGTTTGGCTGTTGCTGCTGTTCCTGAAGGTTTGCCTGCTGTAATAACCATTTGCCTTGCTATAGCCATCAAACGAATGCATAATGTTAAATGCCTTATAAGAAGGCTGCCTGCAGCAGAAACATTAGGTAGGGTGACTGTAATCTGTTCTGATAAAACCGGAACAATTACAGAAGAAAAGATGATGGTGAATAAATTTTATTTTAACAAAAGGTTTCATGATGCAAATGCTTTAATTTCTGAAAAACTCAAGAAAGATTTAAGCAGTGAGATGCTTTTAAAGATAAACTGCCTCTGCAATAATGCGAGGATGGAGCAGGATGGAGAAAAGGAAGGTGAATATGTCTTCTTTGGTGATCCAACTGAGCAAGCGCTGCTGAAAGCTGCTCATAGTTTTGGCTTTGACAAAGAAGAATTAACAAGAAAAGAACCTAGGATTCATGAGTTTGCCTTTACCTCCTCAAGAAAGTTTATGACTATTGTCAGGGGCAAAGACAATATGTACAAAAGCTATGTCAAGGGTGCACCGGAAAATATAATCAAACTTTCAAAATATGAATTGATTAATGGGAAATATGTTTATTTAAGCGAAAAAAGAAGAAAAGAACTTGAAAAAATCTACAAAACCCTTGCTGGTGAAGGATTAAGAGTGCTTGGGTTTGCCTTTAAAAAAGTCTCATTAAAAATTACAAAGATAAACCAGAGCCATGCTGAGTCTGGATTAACATTTGTTGGATTTGAAGGATTATTAGATCCGCCAAGACCTGAGGTAAAGGATGCTATTAAAGAATGCAAAAAAGCAGGAATTACAATCAAGATGATAACTGGTGATTCTGATATTACTGCTTTGGCTGTAGCAAGACAGATAGGTTTATCTGAGAAAGTGATTACTGGAAAAGAACTTGAAAAAATGAGTGATAGTGAACTGAAAAAAAAGATTAAAGAATATTCTATATTTGCCAGAGTTACGCCGAAAGACAAATTAAGGATTGTAAGCTTGTTGAAGGAAAACAAAGAAAATGAGGTTGTAGCAGTAACAGGAGATGGTGTTAATGATGCACCTGCACTAAAAAAAGCAGATATTGGAATTGCAATGGGGATTAGAGGAACAGATCTCTCAAGAGATGTCTCAGACATGATTTTGATTGATGACAATTTCTCGTCTATTGTACACGCTGTGGAAGAAGGGAGACGTGTTTTTGACAATATAAAAAAATTTTCATATTACTTATTGAGCACAAATCTCGCTGAGATACTTATTATTGTCATTGCTCTTATTTTTGGCTCTAGGCTTGGTCTTCCAATGCTTATTTTACTGCCAATTCAGATTTTATGGATAAATTTAGTTAGTGACGGTATTATCGCCTTAACCCTGAGTTTTGAGGAACCAGAGGCAGATATAATGACTAGAAAACCAGAAAAAGCTGATTTGTTCAATACAAAATTGCTGATGATATGGATTGCTATATCTATGTATATCTGTGTATCCATATTGCTAATATTAACGGTTATAGATTCAGGAGATGCTCTAAAAGCACAGACAATTGCTTTCACTGGAATTGTTTTTCTGGAAGGGTTTAATGCTCTGAATTTCAGGGCTTTCAAATCTCCGTTTTATAAGCTGAACCCAAACTGGCTGTTGTTATTGTCAATCATAATATCTTTTGGGGTTCAGATTATTATTATCAAGGCACCATTATTACAATCGTTTTTCGGAACAACCAGCCTAACATTCAAAGAAATAATAATCATAGGATTAGCATCTGTACCCATCTTGATAATAGGTGAATTGATTAAGATATTTATAGAACAAACAAGAACAGAAACAAAGAAGAAGATTAACAAACATCAAAAGGATGATTAAGAAAGAAAGATTAGAAATAAAAAGGAAGAGAAAGAAAAGTAACTTTTCTCAAAAAATGTAGGCAATAAAACAGATGTGGAATAGTAAAAGAGAATCAAATAAAAGAATAATATTATAAAGAACAATCTCCCAAAGAAAAAACATGGAATGGATTAATTTAATATTATTTATTGTAAGCGCAGTTATTTTGTTCAGTTCAAGCAGTTTATTAGTCAGAGCGCTTGAAAACATTGCACGTTTTTTAAGAATAACTGAATTCACAGCCGGATTTATAATTATGGCAATAGCAACTTCTTTGCCAGAGCTTTTTGTCGGTATCAGCTCAGCAGTAGAAAAGAGCCCTGCTTTAAGCCTTGGCAACATCATTGGGGCAAATATCCTTAACTTAACATTAGTTACAGGTATGATAATACTTGTGAGCAGAGGAGCTAAGATAAAAACAAGACAGACAAAAAAAGAATCTGTTTATATGATTAGTGTAGCAATATTGCCGTTAATACTTTTCTTGGTAGACGGAAAACTTGGAAGAATAGATGGCATTATCTTAATAGCAACATTCTGTATGTATATCTATCATTTAGTAAAGGAAAGAAAAGGATTCAAAAAGCCATTAGAAGATAATATAAGCAGGTATGGGGCAGTCTTCAATACCTCATTATTTATGGTATTGCTTATAATTATGTTTTTCAGTGCGAAGTATATAATTCATTATGGAAAATTATTGGCAATAGATATGAACATGCCTCTTATAATGGTTGGCTTCTTTTTAATTTCACTTGGAACAGTATTGCCTGAGATGACTTTTGGTATTATTGCTACTTTGAAAGGTAAAGGAGAAATGGCAATTGGAGACCAAGTTGGTACAATTGTCGTTAACTCAACTCTCATTTTAGGAATAGTTTCATTAATCATGCCAATCACTGCAAATGTAACATTATTCATGATAGGTGCAGCATTTCTAATTGTTTCTGCGTTTCTCTTTACAACTTTCTTCTATATTGGATATAAACTGTATGTTATAGAAGGCATAGCCCTTATTTTATTGTATCTTTTATTTGTATTCGTAGAATTTTTCACAAAAGGCATGATTGGCTAGCTGAAAATCTTGATTATCTCAAAGATATACTAAAAAAGTATTATGTCTTTTTCAAAAGGTATTTCGTAAAACTCAATTAAATCATTTTTATATTAAACTCATCATTCTTATATCGTTTGAGGACTATATGTTCTGCCCAGTCAGTTACAGGGATTTCTACAAGCATCTTCTTATTAAGAAATTCTTCTAAATGTTCGTTGTCATTAAAAAAACCAATACAAACAATAGAATATTCTCCGGAACACCGATAAACTTTTGTAAACTCATGATAATGTGCCAGTTTTTTGAGTGAAGAAGCCAATGAATCAGGCCTTACATTAACAGAAAAGACGACTTGAATATTTTTCCCAAAATGTGTTGCCGATAATCTTAAAGAGTAACCCCTAAAATACCCCCTAATTTTCAAACGTTCTATTCTATACCTTACTGCATTTTCTGTAAGCCCTAACTGCTGTGCGATAGTTGAAATATGCAATCTAGCATTAGCATCTAACATCCGCAAAAGTGTGAGGTCTTTTTTATCCAGTTTCTTATCTTTTTTCTGATTCATTCTTTAAAGAAATAATCTTTATTTTAAATATTTTTCTGATTCCTCAAATATATCGCTTAATTTTTTCATTTTCATCAAGAAGTGTTAATATATCTGATATATCATAATGTTTAGCATTCTAAGATAACTACAACATTACTATGTTGAAGACTGGAATTAGTTAACTCCAAATTGATTAACTCTATAATAAATTAGAAATAGGGAAGAAATTAAAATTTCAGAAAACAATGAAAGAAAAATATCTGATTTTTACTGGTTTTGTGGGAGGTTATGGCGGAATAGCTAAAGCGAAAAGGTTTATTATCAGCCTTCAGGAAAGAGGAATATACCCTATTATTGTTACAGAAGAAAAGTATAGCGGAAATCTCATTCGTTTCGGCCTTAGTCCAGATATTATTATACAGAGAAGAGAGCGAATTGAGGACAATTATGTAGAAGTAGCTAAGGGACTGCTATAAAATAAATTGCCAATTTCAACCGATTGTATAATTCCATTGCGGATTAATTTTGTGCCTTACAAGATTAATTTTTTCAAAATCT
>JAGVYH010000070.1 GCA_018303325.1 Candidatus Woesearchaeota archaeon | reverse complement strand
TTTGATTATTAGGAAATAACTTTACATTAATTTCAGTTTATCCGAAAATTAAAGTTATTTCCTATAGTTTGTTCGAAAACTAATTCCATTTAGTATATATTATTTGCCTTAAGAAAATATAATATATTTGCGTTTACTTCTTCTGGCTTTTCCACTTGCACCAAATGATGCGCATCTTTTATAACCTTTAACTTTGAATTTTTAATAATGTTATGAAGCTCTTCTGAAAATTTAAAAGGGATAATACTATCCTTAAGAGCTGTAATAATCAAGACAGGGATATTTAAGCTTTGCAAGAGGTTTTCAGTATCTTTTTTATGTTTTTCTGAATATTCATGCACTGTGTCAAGACATTTAAATATGCATTTCAAAGGAGTATGATGAAATAATCTAGTTAATAAACTATAATCTTTACTGAAATTAATTATTTCTTTAGTTTTATCTGTAAAATGCGGAAAATGATTTGTTCTCAACTGCTCATGTTTAGCAAGAAATCTTAAAAAATAGTTCACAAACGGGCTTAAGTTAAGCTCATGATTGTGTTGATAAGGATAATAATGTGCTGTGTCTATCAGAACTAAAGAAGCTGGCATATTAAACATTTCACAGTAATTTATTGCAATTGCGCCGCCTAAGCTATGGCCTATAAATGTAACATCGCTAATTTTCTCTTTTTGAATTATCGCATAAATATCTTTTGTAAAATTCAAAAAATTATACTTTTCTTCCTCATGCGGCCATTCTGACAAACCATGCCCCCTTAAGTCTGGGGCAAGAACAGAATATCCCAATCTATCAAAAAATTCTATCTCTTTTCTCCAAACCGTCCAGTTTGTTGCAATGCCATGAAGAAATATTAAAGTATTTTTATTCTTATTTTTCTTATGAATATAATATATTTTTGTTCCGTCAAAAGATATAATCTGTTTTTCCATCTATTATCTCCGCAGGTTTTTCATGCAATCATGCTTTTTAAACAGGAGTTTAAGTTTATATAGTTTTTGATAAATATAAATATAAGTTAATATTATACTGTTAATATGCTAAAAAAGATAACAAATAGTATATGGAAACTTAATTTAGACTCAAACATGTATTTTCTTGAAGTTGAGCAGAAAATCCTAATAGATACAGGCAGCAGGATGAAAAGAGAATTACTAAAAATGTTCCTGCCTAAAATGATTGCATTGGATAAAATAGAAAAAGTTATTTTTACGCACTTACATTATGATCATATCGGCAATGCTGACCTTTTTCCCAATGCAAAGTTTTTTGCTTCAAAACAGGAAATAAAAGATTTCAGGGAAAATCCTGAATTAACAGTCCTAAACGCAGATATCTTGGCAAAATCAGGATTGCAAAAGATTGAATTAAAGCCAATTGTAGATATGAACGGCTTAAAAGTAATAAATACACCTGGCCATACACGAGGCAGTATATGTCTGTGGTATGAAAAAGAAAAAGTGCTGTTTACAGGCGACACTTTCTTTTCAGGAAACCTGCGCAGTTCTCCTACAGCTGGTAAATCATGTTTAGACCATTTATGTTTAGGCAGGACAGATTTGCCGACGTCGATAGATACAGAAATGAAAAATAGTATAGAGAAATTAAGAAAATTAGATTTCAAGATTGTTTGTCCAGGACATGATTATTAATCTGTGAAGCTCCCAATCACAGTATAATTGTTGGGTTTTCTTTTCGATTAAATTAAGTATTGACAGACATATTCTTAACTCTTATTTTTAACCATTAAATTTCCTTTTTGGAAAGCAAAGCTTTCTAACTTCTCAGGAATCTCTGATTCCCGAGATATACAAAAGTGCAAAATAATGTTCGATTATTTTGCACTTTTAGTATATATAGTAAGTAACACGAACTGTACAATTATTTAGGTTACTTACTATATATAATGTATATCTTTTGTTTTCGGCCACTCGATGTCTTACGAGTAAAACTGCTCAGAAAACAAATTTGAGGCAGTAGCATTATCCTTAAAAGAGCTATGCACATACTATTTATAATGAAGGACATAAATATTTATACATTTAGTTATTTCCTTCAAATATATAGTCACGGACACTAATAATCATATATGAAGCTCCGTGACTATATGTAGCAAACACAGTAACTTTTAGTAATAATTCGTTGTGTTTGCTAACATTGAACGAACTGTAGTAACTGACGTAAACTTTTATATCAATAATGTCAGTTACTACATTTGTCGAACATAACTATAAAGATAAGTCTTTATGTTCGACATTATGAACAATATTAATAAATAGTTTCAGTTCGTTGGCTATTCGTGGACTTTATTTTAAATTTAACTTAAATTATCTTATTAGGTTAAATTTATTGAAAATTTATTTAAATTTTCAATCTGTCAGATTAAATACGATTTAATAAACTTAATTTACATTCAATCTGAAATATAATCTTTCAGATTAAATAAAGATTGAATATAAATTATTCATTTAATCTGAAATAACTAAATAGATAATGATATTAAAGTCCACCGCTATAGTAAGTGACACGATTTGTATAAACATTTAGGTCACTTACTATATAATTAAGTCTGTTTAAGTCGTTTTACTATTCAGAAAGCCACAACAAGTATATATCAAAAAAAATGATCCAAAAAACACCGTACTATTCATGGAAAATAAGCAATCTGCCAAAAGGCTGCCAGCTTTGTGTCAAAGGCGAGAAAACAGTATTATTTATTACAGGATTGTGCAGCTTAAAATGTTTTTACTGCCCTATTTCTGACCAGAAAAAAGATAAGGATGTGATTTATTTTAATGAATGGCACTCTGACGATATAAATAATCTTTTTGAAGAGATAAAACTTTGTGATAGTAATGGTGTGGGAATAACTGGTGGGGATCCTTTAATGAAACTTGAGAGAACAGTTAATTACATTAAACAGCTGAAAAAGAAATTTGGAAAAGAGTTTCATATTCATCTTTACACACCAGTGAATCTTGTTGCAGAAGATTCTTTAAAGAAACTTTATGACGCAGGTTTAGATGAAATAAGATTTCATCTTGACTCTTATAATAACAAATTTTGGAAAAGATTAAGTTATGCAGAAAAATTTAAATGGAAGATTGGTGTTGAAATACCAGTTATCCCTGAATGCAAACAAGAAAAGCACATAATAAAACAGAATTATCTTAATTTAATTGATTTCTTAGCAACGCAAAAGATTGACTTTCTCAATTTTAATGAACTTGAAATAAGCGATACTAATGCATGCAAACTCGTCGAGAAAGGTTTCAGGACAAAAGACAGGTATAGTTATGGTGTCAAAGGCAGCGAGGAATTGGCCAAAGAATTATTAAGATACATTGACAAGAAAAGAAAGGAGACCAAACATAAAACCCATGGCAAATATAATAATGAAAAAATTGAAGATGACAAATATAATAGTGAAAAATCAATAGGAACTGAAGGAAATACTGGCGCAGATTATTTGTTTGATGTTCACTACTGCACCTGCAGGCTTAAAGACGCTGTACAGCTGAGAAACAGAATAAAAAGAAGGGCAAAAAATGCTGCAAAAGCTTACGATGAAGTTGACGAAGATGGAATGCTTATAAGGGGAGCAGTTTATTACGAGAAGGAAAGCGACGGAAAGAATATTAAAAAGATATTGAAGGGGTATAAGACTGAATCTAAACAGGCATATGAAATGAACTACGATAGAGGAAAAAAAAGAGTTTTAACTTCTAAGAAAATTGTGATAAAATTAAAGAATGAACTAAGAAAATATGGCAAACCAGCAATTGTTACAGAATATCCCACTCACGATTGCCTGAATATTGAGACTGAATTTTTGTGAAGATTTGTATTTGTTTAAATTATTAATTTCTTTTTCTTTCATTCTCAACACGTACTTGGGACGCAGTCCACTGTCTCATGAAAAATAAAAATGGGTGCTAGGTGCTGGGTGCTAGTTACGATGAATTATCGCTGCTAGCACCCAGCACCTACTTTTCATAGTGAACTGGTTGGACATGTCGGAAACGAAAAAAAACAAATAATGTAAAATGCTTTCTATTCCCAAACTTTTTTATATAAGCATTTAAATATACCTATTCATGATACTCGTAGATGTTCATTCACACTTATACAGCAAACAATTCAAGGAAGACATAGACAAAGTTATAAAAAGAGCAGAAAGTGCAGGTGTAAAAGCAATAATTGCTGCAGGTGTTGATGAAAAAACTAATAGAGAAACACTTGAATTAGCCAAAAAATATAAGATTGTTAAAGCAGCGCTTGGCATTTATCCTCCTGATGCATTAGAGAGAGAAACAGGAAAACCATCTCAGCTGACTTCAAGCCAGAATATTGACAAAGAAATTAAATTTATCGAGAGCAAGAAGAATGAAATAATCGCATTAAGTGAATTTGGCTTAGATTATCTTTCAGAAGATGCTGACAAGAAAACACAGCAGGAAATTTTTGTTAAGCTTTTAAATCTTGCAAAAAATCTAGACAAGCCAGTTATTGTTCATTCGAGAAAAGCTGAGGCAGATGTTATTGATATTCTTGAAAAAGAAAATATGAAAAATGTTGTGCTTCATTGTTTTTGCGGCAAAACCTTGTTTATAAAAAGAGCAATAGAAAAAGGATGGTATTTTTCTATACCAACAAACATTGTCAAAAGCCAGCAGTTTCAAGACATGGTTAAATCAATTCCTTTACAGCAGTTATTGACTGAAACAGATGCGCCTTTCCTATCGCCTTATAAAGATGCAGCAGGAAAAAGCAAAAGAAATGAGCCTTGTTTTATCATTGAATCTATTAAAAAGATTGCAGAGATAAAGGGCATGACTCAAGAAGATATTGCAAATATCGTTTTTAGCAATTATCAGCGATTATTTTTGTGAATTACTATTTATTTACTTTCTTATTTTCAACGGAGAAAATTGGTGCCAACATAATCCCTATGATAGTTATGCACAAAATAGGTTTTATTTCTTTTTAAGTTTAATTTTTTTAACTTTAAAATCCATATTTTCTTTTAATTTTGTATATTTTCCTTTCAGATTTTGGTAACGAGAGCCATTTTTAAAATTATGATAATTATATTTAATGTTATGATACCTGTTTTTAAGATTATGGTAATTCTTTTTTATATTTCTTACAACAGAAATAAATCTCCAGATTAACCTTGTATCTTTCCCTGGCAAAAATTCAATATTAAAATTATCGCCGTGGTTGAGTATGTAGCTTGGCCTGTAACCTCTGTCTCTCTGCCAGCTCCCCCAATTGTAAAAATTAGTATTCCTTATTCTTCCTGAAGTTGGTATATGTGTATGGCCAAAAACAAGATAATTTGAATCAGAGAAGATATAATGTTTTCTTCTCAAAGCAAGCCATATAGTTGGAAGGTCTAATCCAAACCATAATCTTGAAAACCTTAAAGCAATAGGAAGCCCTAACTTTTTTGAAACACGGTTAATACGCTCTTCACTGTACACTAAAACCGATGCAAAGATGCTAAACAAATTTCTGTATTTATCAAACTCGTGGCCATGAAGAACTTTGACTTTTTTGTTATTTGAGGTAAGATATTCATAAAACGCTCTTACAGTAAACCCAGACTTTTCAAGCTCTTCCAAATCATTGTCATGATTGCCTCTTAAAAATATCACATTCTTATGCTTTAATACCTCAAAAAGTTTGCGGTGTGAAAACATTAGCTCGGCAATACTTTCTCCTCTCCAAGGATCAAAAGTATCCCCACCGATAACAATGCAGTCAAACTCATCGCTGTTGAGAAGCTGAACTAGCTCGTTCTCCAGCGTAAAATTAATATCGCCTATGTGGATGTCCCCTAATAATAATACTTTGTTGTGTTTTTCCATGTTTGCTTTAAACTAAATTTTTCATTAAATTAATTTATAATATAGACACTTATAAGTAGTAATTTATAAAGTTTGTTGTAATTAAGCGTTCTTTGATTAGGATAATAATTATTTTTGGTTAAGTTTAGACTATTCAAACCAACCTCACTTCAATCTTAATCCGCAAATACTGCAAAAATTGCTATGAAGAAAAACCATGCTCCCGCATCTCCTGCACTTATACATCTGTGTTCTTTGAACATTTTTGGGATGAACATTAAGAGTATTAGGAATTTGTCTGTTAAGGTTATATCCTTTAATTTCTGCAGGTGAAGTGTTAGTAATCCATTTAAACACCATCTTGAATACACCATAAAGAATAAACAATGCTCCTATATATGTAAAAAATATTAATTGCTTCTTAAACAAAGAAACACTCAGTACAAGAGCGCCGATAATCAAGAATACAAATCCAGAAATTTTCATTTTATGTTTTATTATTATTTAATTTGTTTGGTTATAACCTTGATACCATTCATATACGGCTGAAGAGCTTTTGGAATATGAATATTGCCTTCTTTATCCTGAAAATTTTCCATGATTGCCACCAATGCTCTTGTCGTCGCAACTAACGTGCTGTTAAGTGTGTGAGGGATAACATTTATCTGCTGGTTTCCCTGCTGTGTTTTATACCGCATTCTTAATCTTCTTGCCTGATAATCAGTGCAGTTTGAACATGAAACAACTTCTCGATAAGTTTCCTGAGCAGGCATCCATACTTCAATATCATATTTTTTTGCTGCAACTGTTCCAATATCCCCTGTACAAATATTCATCACTCTAAAATGCAATCCTAAGCTGCTGAAAAATTCTTTGGCATTGTTAAGCAGTTCTTCATGAAACTTCCAGCTCTGCTCAGGTTTACAGATGATAATCTGCTCAACTTTGTAAAATTGATGAACCCTAAATATGCCTTTAGTATCCTTTCCATGGCTGCCTGCTTCTTTTCTGAAACATGCGCTTAAACCAGTAAGTTTAAACGGCAATTGCTTCTCGTCAATAATCTCGTCCATAAATTGGGAAGTTAATGGATGCTCTGATGTGGCAATTAAATAAAGATCATCATTATCTATCTTATACATTACATTTTCAAAATCATTAAGGTCAGTAACGCCTTCATAAGCTCTTCTGTTCATCATTAGTGGAGGCAATGTAAGTGTGTAGCCTTTCTTAACCATGAAATCAGCGCCATACCTCTGTAAAGCCAAGTCCAGTAATGCAAGGTCGCCTTTGAGAAAATAAAACCTGCTTCCAGCGATTTTTGCTGCGCGTTCTGTATCGCCAATGTCAAGCTTTTCTAGAATGTCGACGTGGCTTTGCGGCTTGAAATTAAATGTTGGCTTTTTTCCGTGCATTTCCACTATCTGATTCTCAGAATCATCTTTGCCTTGCGGGACAGATTCGTGCAATAAATTAGGCAGCCTCATTAAATAATAATCAATATCCTCTTTAAGTTTTGCCTGCTCTTGCTCTATTGAAAGAATATCTGTGTCAATCGCAGGAATCTTTTTCAGTAATGCGCTGACATCACTAGTATCTTTTGCATTCCCTTCTTTAACATTTTTCTTTGCTTTTTTTAACTTAGAAACTTCCATACTTAAATCATTTTTTTGTTTCTTTAATTCCTGAACCTTAAACTGTAAATGTCTCCAATCTTTGTCTTTTTTGATTAATTGGTCTACCCATTTAAGTTTTTCAGTATCCTGCCTTTTTTTTAAATCTTCCTTAACCAATTCAGGCTTTTCACGAATAAGTTTTATGTCAAACATAAACAGAAGGTAGGTATAACTTATTTATATGGTTTGCTGTTAGAAAAGATATATGCCTCTAAGGTTTTTCTAACATTGACACTTTATAAAAAAGAAAGCAGAAAAAAGCAAAAAATTTATATAAATAATAATACATTTATCTACAAATCAAATGACAATAAAATTAGAGGGCTTCTTACAAAAGAGAAAAATGCTTATTTTATTGAATTGTTTCTTGATAAACACAAATATTATAACAGAAAAAGAAGATATCTTTGAATATAAATATTTACAATAAAATTTGATTAAGTATAGTTTCATAAATAGAATAATGGTGAAGAAACTAATTTGAGCAGTAATTATTGTGCAAACATAACTGTATTTCTGAAACTTAGTTTAGTAGGAAAAGGTATTACTAACTGTTTAAATCTACTAAAAGTCCTTAGCTTCCGAACAAAACTCAAGGACTTTTGTATAGTGGCGGACTTTAATATTCGTATTAATTTTGTTATTGCAGATTAAATGAATAATTAATATTATTAAAATAGAATCAACCTACCCTCAGCTCAATCTTTTCGCCCATATTGACTGCATCAACAATTGAGCTGCCAATCTTGTTGTCTTTTCTTACCTTTATTCTGGATTTTTTGCCAACTTTTGCAGTCATTACATAATTTCCGTTTACTGCAATATCAACGTCCTTACCCATATATTTTGAATCAACATCAAATACAATACTGTTTCTATTGATCATTACGTTATACTCAATGGTTTGTCCTTTCTCTTGTCCTGCTTGTTCATTTGGGTTTTGTCCATTGAAGCTTTCTTTTTCTTCAGACAATTTTGCTGCAGTTAAAGGCTTGACATCAATGCTAATTCCTGCCTGTTTTTCTATCTCTGAAATATTTTTTCCTTGTTTACCTATGATGAAAGCGATTTCCTCATTTGGCACATAAGCTATTGCCTTGTTGTCGCTAAGAATTTCAACCTTGACATTATGAGTGAACCTTTTCAGCACAGACAATACGTGTTTGGCTGCAAGATCTTTAACAGGACTCTGTTTAGCATCTGCTCTTACAGGTATGACAACTGTTTCCTCACCATAACTGTATATTTCATATTCCAATCTTTTTGTCTCAAAATCATTGACCACAACAATTGGCCTTGCCAAGTCAGCTTCATTCATCCCTGAAGGAACCTTGACTACCATTTGTAAACTTAATACTTTATTTATCTGTCCATTTTTGATAAACATAACTGTGTCAATAACTTGGGGAATTACACCCAATTCAATTCTTCCTATGAATCGCTGTATGGCATCTATTGGATTTGTAGCGTGGACAACACCAATGAAACCAATGCCTGCTAACCTTAAATCTGCAAATAACCTGAAATCATCTGTATTTCTCATCTCGTCGAAAAAAGTGTGGTCGGGCCTTGATAAAAGCAGAATATCATGTATTTCCTGTGAATTGCCGTAGGATATTGCATATTGAGTAATTGTTTCTGGCAGAACCAAATCACGCGGAGCTTCAACTGTTTTAACTATCTTGTTCTGTGAAGCATAAAATTCTGCCAAAGCAGCTGCAAAAGTTGATTTGCCCATTCCTGGCGCACCAGCTATAAGAATTCCTTCTGCCTGTTTAGTTACCCTTTCCATTAATCGTTCTGATAATTTATAATCTTCAAGCTTAAGATGCGCAACAGGTCTTACTGCAGTTATCTCCCAGCCGTCTGAAAACGGCGGTTTTGTAATAACTATCCTGAACAAGCCAAGCTGGATAATTGTGCTTCCAGGCCTTTCAATCTCAATAAACCCGTCTTTTCTAAGGTTTGCCTCTTCAATAATCTCTCTTGAAATTAATTGTACATCTTTCTGTGTTAATAATTTTTGATCAACAGTTTCAAATGACCAGTTGCCAGGCACTCCTTTTTTAGCACTCGGACAAACACCTTCTCTCAAATGCACAGACATAGTAGTATCATCAAAATACTTTTCCAGCCTGATTTTTTTTCCTTTTGTTGGCTGTTCTATAAAAATAAGTTTTAAATTCTTTGCTTGTGCGCTTTTTGCAACAGTTTCTTTTGTCGTCATCAAAGTAGCATCTTCTGCATACGCAAGCTCTTTTATCATAATGTTTATATTATCCAAAGAACTGTGCTCAAGCTCATTCTGCCTTAATTTCTGTCCTGAGAAGCGAATGGTGATATTCAGATTTTTACTGAGCTTATTTAATTCAGCTATCTCCTCAATGCCAATCTCACCTACTGCATTATTCCTGCCTGCCTGCTCTTCAAATTTCTGAAGCAATGCTTCATGTATAATAATTTCTCTTGGCAAGATTTCTCTTTTAGCAATTTTTTTCGAGAGCAGTCCATCTACAATGACAGAGCTATCTGGAACCAGCTTTTCTATTTCATCTTCATGATTGTGTTCATTATTTCCTTTTTCTTCTTTCTCTGTTTGGATACTTTGAATACGTTTCATATTATAACCTGTATAATAAAAATAGTAAAAAGTGTTATGGTGTTTAAAAAGTTAATGATTTATTGCAGTTTTTGTTTTATGTTTTGTTTATTTACGGTTTTTATTGAAGTTATTTATTGTTCGTGAACTAAATCAAAAAAAAAGATATTTAGAAATGCAATCAATCATATACATACAGCAATTAATTTTCGAACAAATTAATCACGTTTGTAAGTTGGAAAGCAAAGCTTTCTAACTTCTCAGGAATCTCTGATTCCTGAGATATACAAAAGCACAAAATAATGTTCGATTATTTTATGCTTTTAGTATAAGTATTTATCTTTTCTTCTTTCCAAACATTCTGCTTATCACAACAGCAAGTATCAGGAAAACAATAGATCCTGCAATAATTGCAGCTAGTTTGGGGTCTGAATTTACTCTGTTGTAATATAATATCATCTTTTCTTTTATCGTCAGCTCTTTGATATTGATGGTAAACTCTTTATCTGTATTATACTTAATATTGTTCTGGTCATAATAATCTACACTTATCTTGAAATTATTAGCTTTAGCTGCGAGCTGATAAGAAGGAATAGTAATAGTAAACTCCCTATTCTCTAAAAATCGGTCAATAACCCATACTTCAGAGCCGAAATTATAAAACATCTTTACTGAAACATTGTTTGGAACAGATTTGGTGTCTTTGAACACAGTAAACTGAATAAGGACAGGCTCGCTAAATGCAGCTTCTTTTGGATAAATTATATCATTTATCCTTAGTTTAGGCTTCTCTTCGACAATAAAATTGATCTTGGAAACTTTTGAAATGTCTTTGTTTTTTGCAGTAATCAGTAATTCATACTGGCCTTCTTTAAGGTTCTTCTTGATAAAAGAAACATCTTTCTGCTGTGATATTTTTAGTTCTATGTTTTTACACTCGCCGTTTGTGCATACATTTAAGCTGTCAATGTTTGTATTTCCGTTATTTTTAAGATTACAGTTTATTATAATTTCTTCATCAGTATAATAACCTTGTTTTCCCTGTTTTTTTGGGCTGCAGGTTATGTCAACCTTCTTTGAGTAAACCTTTGCTTCTTCTGTATTCTCTGTTAAAATACTTAGTTGAGTTTGTATATCCTGTGAAGAGAAAACAACCTCACCATTCTGCGATACTAGATTTATACTGGCACTTTCGTTGAAGTCTGTATAAGTGATTATTGGAAAAGTATAAATGTTCATTTTAGCAAGTTTATCACTGACTTTTAACCTCCAAAATACGCTTTTTTCCTCTAACGGCTTTAGAAGAATATTTTTTGTCGTCGGATCAATTATTGTTAAAGGCTCAAAGCCATCTAATTTCATTGTTTTAGAAACACTTAATTGCACAGGCAAATAAAAGTTATTCAGATTTTTAATCTTTGTTTCCAGCAGATTATAAGAGCCAAAACCCACCTTATCCTTGAGCAAAATATTCGTTAAAATGATTCTCTCAGGTATTTTTGTCCCGTAGTCAAGAATATTTGTGCTCATTTTTATGCCTGATGAAGAAACATCAGTCTCATACCCTAACCATTCAAATGACGTCGATGTTTTATCTGAGTCATAACTTTCCTTAAGCTTGATATGCGTCGGGTCAATTATTCCAAACTGTCCGTAAGTCACATCAAACGGCACCCAGCCATAACCAGGCAAATAAACTTCTGCCCAAGCATGCGGCCCCCATTTTTCTGGAAAAAGCTCTGATTCAGTGTAAGATATTCCAGCAACAAATTTTGCAGGAACACCTATTGCTCTAACGAGAGATATAAACAGATTAGTTAGCTCATCACAAACGCCTTTTCTGTTTTGTATAACCCATGATGCTGGCAGTGACGCCTCTGCTGTTAATGTTTCAAGCGAATAATTTATATTATGGTGTGTCCAGACTGCGATATCAAAAATTATTTCATAAAGGTCATCCTTGCCTTCTGTTAACTGCGAAGCTAGCTCAACAATCGCCTCATTTTTGTAATCCATAAGTTCTGTTTCTTCAAGATAAAGCTTGTATTCGTCTGGAATATTATTGATGGGGAATGTAATTTTATCAGTAATCTTTTTTGGAATGTTTATTGTCTTGACTTTAGAATTAATTTTTATTGAATAAGAATCCTCTTTTGGATTCTCCCATTTAAAAATTAAATCTTTGCCTTTTTCATAATTATTGGGCATTACTTCAAACACAATATTATCCTGTCTGTAATCTGTTCTCGGGAAAAATGACAGGCTCAGGTTAAGCATCTTAAGAAGTGAAGAATCAGACTTAAAATCAACATTAATTAAAGTGCTCACATTAAACTCAAGAATTAATGAATCACTGACAGAAGACCAGCTTTCATAAGGTGTTTTTGAGCTTGAAACTAAAGGCAGGAGTGATAATAATATAGCTAATGAAATCAATAAAATAACTAATTTAGCTTTGATAATCTTCATAACTTTAAGTTCTCGTGTTTATAATTTAAATAGATTACTGTTTATTCTTAGTTACTCGGCTTTTGCGGTTTTATGGAGTTCTAGCTTAATAATTGGTTCTCTTCTCAATTTTCTCAAACAGCTTCAAATATTAAAAACCGCAAAAGTTAAGTTAGTTATATTCGTTTTCTCAAATACAATTAATTGTTTGGCTGATTAATGTTTTTTTATCTCTTTTTTTTCTTCCTAACTCGTACTAAGGACGCAGTCCACCGCTATCTCATGAAAAATTAAAATAGGTGATAAGTGGGTGCTGGGTTCTAAGTGCTGGGTGATAGTTACGATGAATTATCGCTGCTAGCACCTAGCACCCAACACCTAGCACCTAATTTTCATAGTGAACGGGTTGGACATGCCAAGAACAAAATAAAAAACAAAAACGCCGCGGGTGGGATTTTCAATTAGTGGCGTTTTCCACAGGATATTTGAACCCACAAAACCCGAAGGTCACGAGATACTTGCGAGTAATCATAAGCACGATTGTGCATAGCAATCTCGCGCAGTACCAGGTTGTGCCACCGCGGCAATATGTAAGAAATTAGTGTTGTTTTTAAAGATTGTGATGATGTTTGGTTATTCTAAGTAATTTCTTTAAAAATATTGGGAAGAACTAGCGGGAGGTGGATTTGAATTCGGCAACAGCTTCCCTTCTGTTTCCACCGACCTTCGGGTTACCCACAAATCTTGATTTGTGTAGATTACAAATCTCTGATTTGAAATATGAGCCCGACGGGCACTCCAGACTGCCCTACCCCGCTGTTTTATTATTAAGTATAGATAATCCCTTTATAAATATTGTTGAAAATGATCAATTTAAAGTTTAATGATTTTTTCGAAATAAAAGAAAAAATAATTGACTTACCTCGTCAGCACAATAACCTCATCTTCTATCAATAATGTATGCTCGTGCTGAGATACCATTCCTAGATTAACTTCCTGAAGCGGTGGATATTCCTGCAGATTTCCGTTAAGAATCAGTTGCCGTATTGCAAGATTTAATCTTGGCAATGGAAAGGTTTTTGCTAATGCTCGTCTTGAAAATGGCAGTCCTTCGAATGCCTTGATCTCTTCAAATACTTTTCTTGCAAAAACATCGCGAATAGGCTTGTCAGATATTTTCATAAGAATCTCGGCATGGGTTGTGTCTCTTATTCTTCCGCCGCCAGTTGTTGCAAAAGGTTCAATTGCAATAATCATTCCTTTCTCAAGCATTGTGCTGTCCTTGGTGTCATAATTTGGCACTGTTGGAGCCGTGTGAATTTTAAATAAATCCAATCCATGTCCAGAAAGATTTCTTATTGGCTGGAAACCATAACTAGTAATTGTATCTTCAATAACCTTGCCAATTTCGCCAAGTGTTGTGCCAACCTTGATTATTTTAAGAGCATTATCTACTGCTTTTTTGCTTGCTTCAACGAGTTTTGCATGAGTTCCAGAGAGATCAACAGTGTAAGCTGTATCGCCAATTGCACCGTTATAACAAACACCAATATCAACTTTAAGCAGCTGATTGTTTAAAACAGTTTCATCTTTTGAAGTAGGAGTGCAATGTGCAGCAAAAGAATCATGAGAAAGATTTACAGGAAACGCAGGAACTGCGCCTAATTCTTTTATCTTAAGTTCTATTTGATCTGCAATATCAATCAGTTTTACACCAGGTTTAATTATTGTTTTTGAAAACTCTCTGACTTTGGAAGCTATTTCTCCTGCTTTTACCCAGTCATTGTATTCTTTTTGTATGTCATGTTTATTCAATGAAATCACCTGCTTATATTATATATACAAAAGTGATTAATTACAAACTGGGTATTATACAACAAAATGCTTTGCATTTTGTGTACATTTGAACTATGTTCAAATTGTACCCCGCAGCTTTGTGTACATCTGAACTTGTTCAGATTGTACCCCACAGCTTGCTGTGGGTGGGTAGGCGAATTTGAGGCATTTTTTTTGATTTGTTCGAAAATTAATCATTTTTAGTATATTTTGCTATAATCACTTAACTGCATTTATATTAATAACTGCCTCAATTTTTCTCAATTCATTCAAAAGATCTTTAAATTTTAATTGATTATCAACTTCTAAATGGAGCGTAGTAATTACATTATCTTTTCTTGGCCTTGTGGTAATATTTTTTATATTGAATTTGTATGATGCAATAATATTTAATACGCGAGCCAATGCTCCAACCTTATCTGCCAAAGTCAAACTTATTTTCACAATGGGCAGTTTCCTCTCTTCAGTCCATAATACAGGCACTTCCTTATTTTTATCAAGAGCATGAATATTAGGGCATGTTTTTTTGTGAATGGTTATTTTTTTGTCTTTAGTATAAAATCCAACAATAGGATCATGCAAACTCGGATGACAGCATTTCGAAATCTTTAATGGTGCTTTCTTTCCAACAATCTGTATGGCTTTAGCAATGTTTGCTGGCATAATTTCCTCCCCCTCATCTTTTTCAACAGTTTCAATTTCCATTTTAAGATTTGCCTTTATTTTGCTTCTTGCTTTGTTGGTTTTGACAAACTTCAGCCATTGTCTTGAAGGTTTAGCGCCTTTGTTTGTTATAATTTTTACAATATCACCTGATTCAAGAGATGCATCTAATGGCACTATTTTATTATTAACCATTGCTTTTGAACAATAATCACCTATATTAGAATGCACCATGTACGCAAAATCAACAGGTGTTGATTCCTTTGGCAGTGAAATTGGATCGCCCTTCGGGGTAAAAACAACTATTTCGTCCTCAAACAAATCTATTTTTAATGTTTCAATGAACTCTGATGAAGTGCTTGCAAGATTTCTCCATTCCAATAGTTGTTTTAACCAAGAAATTTTCTTGTCAAACATTTTATCCCTTTCTGTTCCTTTATAACGCCAGTGCGCTGCAATGCCATCTTCAGCAGTAAAATGCATCTCTTTTGTTCTTATTTGAAACTCGAGAATTTTGCCTTTATCTGTTATAACTGTAGTATGCAGGCTTTGGTAACCATTGGATTTAGGTACAGAAATATAATCTTTAAACCTGTGCGGGATTGGCTTGTATAAATCATGAATCATCCCTAAAGCAGCGTAGCATTCAGGAATATTTTTTAGAATAATTCTTACAGCAATTAAATCATAAATCTCGTTAAATCCAACATTTTTTTCTTTCATTTTTTTATATATGCTGAAAAAATATTTAGCCCTTCCTGAGATTTCAGATTCTATTTCTTTTGCAGATAATTGTTTTTTTATTTCCTTAATTATTTCTGCAGTATGCTTTTCTCTTTCCTCTCTTTTTTCAGAAATTTTATTCCTTAAGAATTTATAAACATCAGGCTCAAGAAACCTTAAAGACAAATCTTCCAATTCACCTTTTACACGCCACATTCCTAATTTGTGTGCAATTGGCGCGTAAATTTCAATAGTTTCTTTAGCAATCCTTTTTTGTTTGTCAACAGCCACATATTTTAATGTGCGCATATTATGCAGCCTGTCTGCAAGCTTGATTAACATAACCCTAATATCTTTTGCAGTTGCCAGAAGAATTTTTCTCAGATTTTCATAACTATAATCTTCTCTTGTCTCAAATTGGATTTTATTGAATTTAGTCAACCCTTCTACAAGCTCTGCTATTTCATCACCAAATAATTCTCTTACCTTGTCAATACTAATATTAGTATCTTCTACAGTATCATGCAGCAATGCAGCAGAGATGGTTGCTGAGTCTGCCTTAAGATTAACAAGTATCCTTGCAACTTCAATTGGATGTGAAAAATATTCTTCACCACCTTCTCTTTTTTGCCCTTTATGCGCTTTTTCTGCCAGAACATAGGCTTTTCTAATTAGATTGATGTCTGCCTTTGGATTATATGCAAGCACTTCCTGAATGAGCTCAGTTAATTTCATAATTTATAGTGTGGTTAACAGATTTATAAATCTTTTCTCCGAAAACTTTATAAATAATATAACCTAAAATTCTTTACAAGTTAATTATTAGTGAATTATTTACTAAACTATTATTTACTGAATTAAAAATTAAAAAAAGAGGTGTGAAGATGAGAGGCTCAAAAAAAGCTGATTTAAGCTTATCTGTGAATGCTATTGTTGTATTTGTTTTAGCGTTTTCTATGTTAGGTGTTGGATTATATGTAACAAATTTAATCAGAGAAAATGTCGGAAGTGGAATTACTTCTGTTGTTAATATCCAAGACCTGAAAAGTCCGCCTTCTGCTGAAGATCCAATTACAATATCAAGAGAAGTCACATTAAAAAAAGGCAAAGAATTAAAATTAGATATTGGTTATTATAATAAAAATACAGAAGAGGCAACTGATGCAAGAATAGGTATTAGCAATTGTATCAATCCAAGTGGAGAGGAACTATCATTAGAAACAGGCGGCGCAGACAAAACTACTGATTATTTACTAGTTGTATCACCAAAAGCAACAATTGGCGCTAGTGAAGGAAAAGGATATAAAATAAAAATAGTTGATAATTCAAAAGAAACCGCCACAGATTTAATAACTGGAAGTTATGTATGTACAATGGTTGCATTTAATCCAGATTCAACAGATGTTGGCTCATTAACCAGCCCATACGAAGAAAAACAATTCTTCCTTAATGTGGTTTCATAAAAAGATAAAATTATAAAAAATAGATTATAAAGATTACAAGAGTAATAAAATAGTAAACATGAATTATCATATGTATAAAATGAGCGAAAAGATATATAAAAAAAGGCGGTGATAATTATGGCAAAAAAAGGAAAAAACGGAAAAAAACAATTAACAGAGCAGCAGGAATTTGAAATCATGAAGCTTGTACTTGACAAATTTTTATGGTTAGGATTTGCAATCATGGCAATAGGCTTTTTTGTAGCTGTCTCAGGCGGTTCACTGTTTAATGCAATATCTTATCTTGTTGCAGGCGCAATTGTCTTAATACTATTTATGATATTGATAGTAAAAGAATATGAGATAGTCAAATAAATAGTCAAGCAAAACAAAGCATGGTGAACAATTTGAAAAAAGTTTTTTTATTTTTTATAATTAATATATTCTTGGTTTCTCTTATTCTTGCAGGATGTGCAGAAAAAGAATGCAAGCAAGAGGTAGACTGCACATCTCAAACTTGTTTTGATACAAAATGCGAAGATTATAAATGTGTAAAAACACCAGAATTAAACTGCTGCGGGAATTTGGTCTGTGAATCCAAAGCAGATGAAAACACATGCAGCTGCTCAATTGACTGCAAAAAGCCAAAGTGTGAAGGCAAATATCCTATTGAAGAGAAAGGCAGTAAAAAGATTTATGGTAAATATCTTCAATATCTCTGCAAAGATGACAAGTGTGTTATTGGTGTTGACGAAAAAAGCGTAATTAAGATTCCATTAATCAGCGAAACCAAAGTTAATGATATGAACCTTGAATTAGGCGTTACATTCAACAAGCCGTTTGATTTAACAAATGACAAAATTATTGTTACAATCACATTAAAGGATTATGTTTCTGAGAAGGTAACCCTGCCTTTAACAATTAAAGATATAAAAATAATGGGTGGTGACATACTTTACGGCCAAATGCCTGTAAACAAGGAACTTACTCAAATTGGCGCAGGCATTAAAGAATTTGTTCCGCTAAATTATATTCCTGAAAAAAAAGAGCAGGAAACTTCTTTAACAATGAAAGTAGAATATGAAGTTACAAAAATTAACTCTAAAGGAGAAGAAGAGATTATAAGAGACAGTTTTACTGAAAAATTCTCGCAGAAAATGTTTTTGGTTGTGACAGGAGAGGCTGAAGTAGAAGTGAATAAGTAAATAAAAAAGAGAATAAATAATAGAGCACAATCTTAAAGTAAAGTATAGTCACGGACATTAATAATCGTATATAAGTTACCGTGACTATATTCGTGGACTTTAACTAAAAGTATACGAATATTAAAGTCCACCACTATAGTTAAATTGGGTGGTAAACATGAAGAAGATTATTAGTAATATTATTTCATGGATAGCAATTATTTTAGGACTCTTAGTTATTGTCTTGGTATTATACAAAATAATTAAAGAATAGGTTGATAAAAGAATAAATAATTAAAAATGATAAAAAGCATTAGACACAAAAAAGGCTTTGAGCTCAGCATCAATTTCATAGTAATGGTAATTTTATCATTGGCAATGTTAGGTGTTGGGTTTTATTTTGCAAAAAACATTTTTATACAAACGTATGATATAGGCCAGCAATTAGATGATCAAACAAAATCACAGATTGAATCAAAGCTAAGGGATCCTGCGTCATTGGTTGCGATAGGAATAAACCAAAAAACAATCAAACGGGGAGACCATGACATATTTGGTGTCGGTGTTGCTAACCGCAACAAAGAAGAGGGTTATTTTTATCTTACTGTAGAATGCAAGTTTGGTTCTGGAAAAGATAGCGAAGGTAATGAAGCAGACATTCCTGCAACCTGCACAACTGAGCAAACCTGCTGCAGTAAATGGATTCAGGGAACAAGCATTGGTGATAACTTATACAAAGTAAACATTGGAAAGCTTAAGCCAAATGAATTTGAGGTTGGAACAATATTTTTTAACATTGACAAAAAAGCAACAGCAGGATTGTATGTTTATAATGTTCAGGCATACAAAACAGATGCAGAAAATTCAATGGCAGGAAAAGAAAAATATGATTCTGTGAAAAAGATTTATGTAAAAGTGCCTTGAATAATTATAATCTTTTTTGTATTTGTTTAGATGAAGTATTATTTCCGCTCTCAACACTATTTTTCGCTCACAATCCGTTCTAGGGACGAAGTCCACCGTCTCACTATGATTAATTAATTGATCCGTTTCTTTGTTTATTCATTGTGCGATTTCTTTTGTACAATTATTTTAAAAATAAATGAAAAATAATCATGAGACGGGTGGCTGCGCCCAAGAACTAAAAAAATACTTATATCATCATATTACAACATTAGTTATATTTGCTATATCTTCCTGATTACACCATTTTCTGCATCAACTTCCACAATATCCCCTTCTTTAAATATTCTTGTTGCCTTCTCTGTGCCAACTATGCATGGAATTTTCATTTCTCTTGCAGTAATTGCAGCGTGGCATAATAAACCGCCAGCGTCTGTAACTATCGCGCCTGCCTTTTTCATAAATGGTGTAAACTCTGGACGGGTCATCCCAGTAATTAAAATATCACCTTCATCAAAATCATAGTTTTTGAACGGATCATGAATTATCCTGCATTTCCCTCTAACCTTTCCTTTGAAAGCAACAGTGCCTTTTATTTCATCTGCATTTACTGGAAAAAATCTGTTTTCTAAATCTGTAACTTCAGAACCAGTAAATAATTTAATTTTCCCATTTTCAAATAATATAGCACTGGCTTCAAAACGTTCCCTTAATTCAGATTCATCTGGAAGAGTTCCTGTTTCAATATATGTTTCCAGCTCTTGCTGTGTTAAACAAGTAATATTTTCTTTGTCATAATTTTCTTTAATCGCTATTGACGTTGCCAAAGACCGAAAAAACTGTTCTGTCCTGCTGTAAACTGCCTCAGAATAAATTCTTGCATCCTGAAATTCAGGCAGCAGCCTTTCCAATAATTCTGGATTTAGAAAGTCAACTGTTTTCTTCATAAAATTATGATGTGCCAAATGCCTTTCAAAAACAGGATAAAATAATGAGTATTGTTCTGGCGTCAGAATACTGCCTTCTAATTCATTCATTAAACTCATTATTAAATCTGTATTTTCTTTTAATTGTTTAAGTAATTCTAATGCTTCAGATTCGTTGTTTAATGTTTTTAGCGCTAAGTATTCACCAAATGTCTTAAACTCGTCATTTTTGACAAAAAATGAAGCAGTTCCTCTTTTATGGATGAATAAAACATTATCAAATCCTTTCCCTAAAATTCTTTTAAGAGTTTTTGAATATTGGGGAGCCCAGTAACTGCATGAAGTAAATGTATACGAGCCCGCCCATCTGTTTATCCATTCAGTTTTGTTTTCCATTTTCCATTACTTTTTTACTATTCTCTTTTGTTTCTTCTGTCTTCGGTAACACAGGTTTCTTCATTTTTCATTACTTTTTTGCTAGTGTTGTGTATGAAAGCTTAGTTAAATCAGTCACATAGTAATCAATTCCCTTCGATAAAACATCGTCAGGGGTAGCTAAACCAATACGTTCTACATAGACTAACACAACTTGATTTCTTAGTTCACTTTGAAGAATTCCTGCAAGACCTTTCATTTGATCCTCTGTATGAGAGACCATTTGCGCATGGCTTCTTTTTAATTCTTCAGCTGCTGCTTCATAAGCTTGTGGAAGTGCTTTATTGCCAGAGTAAACTTTTCCTAATACTCCACCTACCAATGGATTTACTGAAGCAACTGCTTTGTGAACCCAAGGTGAATTGCCAGTGGTTAAAATACATAAACCTTCTCCAGCTTTTGCGATGTCATCCATTATATTTAATGCATCTTGATATAATGCACCGTCAAAATTAACATCTATCTCTCCCCGCAGATAAGCATTCCACAATGGATCTTCGATTGTATCAACGTGTACTTTTTTATTTTCAAGCGCTTTCTTGTCTCCTCTCAAAACTCCGTCGTAATTTGCTATGTTTTTGGCAATTGTTTCTGGGCTTTCTTTCCCGTTCATTAATTGGTTATATGCCTCCAAAACACGAGGACCTAAAACATCTTGAATAACTAAAGTCCCCCATAAATCAAAACTATGTACAGGGGTTATTCCGCTTGGAACAAATATGTGTGTCATTTTTTTGCCTCCGTTTACTTTTTATTCTTTCTATTTTCTGTCTACTTTTTCTTTAGTTCAAATATTATAAAATCCTGAATTTTTCTTCCTTTAAGTTCGTATTCTAAAGTGAAGTGCTTATCAAGAACTATTAATCCTGCCTCTGTAAACACTTGTTCATACCATCTTATTGGTCTGTGTTCCTCAACAATACGATATCCACCTTCTTTCTTAGTTTTCCAGTAACGATGATTTTCTTCATAGTTATGTTCTGACTGCTTTCTTAAATCTAATCGAGATTCAGCGACATTAAATATCAAGGGATTACAAAAACCAATGAAAGCCCTTCCTTCCTGTTGTAAAACATCTGTTATATTGCGTGAGATTTTTCTAACCTCTTCTTCATTAACAATACAAAGCACTAAATTACAGATTACACCTTCAAAATTTTCTTGTGGTATAGCATCAACCCCTACATAAACTCTTTCATGTCCAATTTTATCTCCGCAAAGTTTTCTCATTTCTTCAGAAATGTCATAAGCCCTAATATCTGCTCCGCCTCTTTGTAAAGCTGAAGCCAATACCCCTGGACCACAACCATAATCAAGTAGTCTTTTACCCATAACATTTCCAAGTAAATCTAACAAAGTACTATCATACGAAGCTAATTTTAGATTTTCAGCTTCTAATTCTTTGGAAACTCTTGCCCATTCTGATTGTTCTGAAATTGAAGTTGACATTTTTTATCCCCTATTTTTACAAAAATAGTATTATTAACATTATAACAATTATACCTACGCCAAAACCGAGGTTTAGGCTGTTGCTCCTCTTGCTATTTTTTTCATACACTCTTTTGTATACTACACTTGCATTTCCTTCCATAGTATCACCTTTTTATTTTGATTTCGTTGTTATTTGATAGTAATAACATTACTCTGCAAGTATATAAACATTTATTCTCCAAGTTTGGAGGATTAATAGAAAAATTTAAATACTCCTGTGAATATCATATCAGAATGGACACAAAAATACTGGAAGACATTGGTTTAACAAACGCGGAGATTAAGATTTATTTAGCACTATTAGAGTTAGGCACGTCAACAGCTGGTCCAATACTGGAAAAAAGTGGATTACAAAATTCTGTTGTACACATGACTTTAAACAAGCTTATTGACAAAGGTTTTGTAACATTTGTTAAAGAAGGCAAACGAAACCATTACCAAGCCACTAATCCTAAACATATTACTGATTATATTAATGAAAAGAAAGAGCGGTTTGAAGAAATCCTACCAGAATTATTATTGAAGCAGAAAATCGCAAAAGAAAAGCCAGAGATAATAACATTCCGAGGCATTAAAGGAATTAAGGAATTACTTTTAGAGCTTCTTGCAGCAGGAGGAAAAGAGCATCACACCTTTGGCTCAAGTGTTAAATCTTTAATGCTTGGAGATGCATGGTGGGTGAGTTATCATAAAATGCGCGCTAAAAAAGGAATTAAAGCAAAACTGATGTTCAATGAATCACTTAAAAAATGGTGTGATGTCAACAAATACCCTAATGCAGAATACAAGTTTACTATTGCTGGGTTTGAGCCATTGACAGAAACCATTGTCAGAAATGATAAAATTGGCATTATTATCTGGACAGATAAGCCATTAGGTACAATAATCCATCAGAAAGAAGCTGCTGAGTCCTATGATAAATTCTTCCAGCTTATGTGGAAATCTGGAAGCAGGTGATTGATTTGCGTTTATAATTGGCTAACTTGTTTTTTATTCACTCAATATTCATTTCTTTGATTTCTTAATAATCTCTACAAAGCTATCTACCTTTAAGCTTGCACCGCCGACTAAAAAGCCGTCGACATCCTTTTGCTGAATGAGCTCAGCTACGTTTTCAGGCGTTACACTGCCGCCGTATAATATCTTTAATGGCCTTGCTGTTGTCTGCGAATACATATCAGTCAGCAAACCTCTGATAAAAGCATGAGCATCCTGCGCTTCCTGCGGTGTTGCATTCTTGCCAGTGCCAATTGCCCATACTGGCTCATAAGCAAACACAACCTGTTTAATCTGGTTCTCAGAAACATTTTTCAGGCAGGCTCTTAATTGCGTTTCTAATACTTCGTTTGTTTTTTTCTTTTTTTTCTCCTCTTCGGTTTCACCTATACAAAGAATTGGCTTTAATCCGTGATTAACTGCGCATAAAACCTTTTTATTTATCCATTGATTAGGCTCTTTAAACTGGTTTCTTCTCTCGCTGTGTCCAACAACCACATATTCGCAGAATTCTTTTACCATTAAAGGCGATATCTCGCCTGTAAACGCGCCTAACTCTTCATAATACATGTTTTGCGCCCCTATCTTTAGGTTCTCATGCTTTATTTTAGAGATTTCATTTAGCAGAGTGAATGGCGGGCAGATTAAAATTTCATTGCCAGAAACATCATCTAAGTTCTTATTAAGTTCATTAATAAATGTAACGCCCTCATTTAAGGTTTTATTCATCTTCCAGTTTGCAACGATTAATGCCATGATATCACCTGTTTTGTTATATTTATTAAAATATTTGTTTGTTTATTAATTAATATAACAAAGATATAAATAATTAATGAATTATCTCCAAAAGATTTATAAATTTCTGAAATAATAAATGATTTATGTGCAAGAAACTAATTCATAAAATCAAAATATGGTGGAATTTAAGGAAAGCAAAAAAGCTTGAGCAGGTTAATGTTCCAAGCTTAAAATCATTGGAAACAGAGCTTAAGCAGTTTATGAAAGAATCTCAAGGGCTGAAAAAAGAAATTAGTAAACCAGCGAAAAATCCTGCAGTTAAAATAAAGATTTCAAAAACTAAAAAACAAAACATTGGCAAAAAATCAAAGAAAAGCGGGAGAAGGTAAGGCTTTCTTCTTTGTTATTATCTGCTTTTTTGTTATTTAAAAGCGATTATTATGGCGAGCAAAATTAACGCAACTGAAAGAATTTTATTGAAAATGTATTGGTATTTTAAATAAACTGATTTAACCTGTTTCTGTGTGAAAAAAATTGAAATAATTGAAGCCATGACAAATGAATTAATCGGCATGGCTATCATCAAAAATATGACTACCCACAAAGGAGGATTAGACGAGATAACCGTTGCAAAAATGCTTGCAAAGAAAAGTGATGCTTTTGGACTGAGAATATTCGTCAAGAAACCTATTTTAGCTGCTTTGAATGGAGAAATCTCTTTGTGTTCATTTGCTGCATCTGCTTTTTGTGTTTCTGCTTTTATCAGAAATGTTTTGATACCAAGATAAACCAGATAACCCGCACCTAAAAATTTAATTATATTGAAAGCAGTTTCAGATGTTGAAATTATAAGAGCAATTCCAGTAACAGAATAAATTATATGAATAGCATTTCCGACTGCAATACCTACTGCTGTCCATATTCCAGACTTGCGCGAATATACCAGCGAGTTTCTGACTATTAACACAAAAAGCGGGCCAGGAGTAAACCACACAAGAATATGTATGAACAAAATTGTGCTTATTAAGATGAGGTTTTCCATTTTTGATTATTAAAAAATAACAAGACTACTTTAAAAATGTTTTTGATTTAAATGCAAGAAACTGGTCTACGCCAAAATCTTAATCACTTTGTAAATCTCATCCCTGCTGATAGAGCAGCCGTTTAATTTTATTCCCCACAATGCGCCTTCCAAAACAGCCTTATCCAAATCTTTTATTATCTTTTTCTCGTCCTGAAGCAGATACCTGTCCAGCAATCCTAACTTGTAAGCAACAGACACTAATTCTGCGCTTCGTATAACTTTTAAACCACTTAGCTCTTTTTTTATATAATCCAAGTTTGCTTGGTTTATTTCAATTTTAGTATGCAGTTTCATTGATAATGTGGTTGCTATGCTTTCCGGATCCTCAATCAGCATCCTGCCTGTTCTTTCGTCTATAACAATAGTGGTTGATTGAAGATATAATGCAGTTGCAATTGTTTCAATCTCACCAGAGTGAACTATTTTTATCCAATTTCCATCTGCTTTAAAAGTATTGTTTGCCTTATCTAATAATTTCTTTGCAATCTGCGTTATTTGCTCGTCTTTTATGGTTTTTAAGATGCCTTTGGTAATAAACGGCAAGACCTGCAGTGCTTCAAACTTGTATTTTCTCGTAGACAATGGCTTATCAATAAGCTCTTCATAAACACTTTGAGTTATATAAAAATTTCCGTGAAATTTTTCGTATAGTGGTTCCAGTAGCCATAACAAATTATTCAGAGTCAAACTGATTACAGGTCCGGTGTCAAATATTAATGCTTTCATTTTTTTGTTTTCAGGTAATTAAAATATAACTAGTATGCTCAATGTTTAATGTCTGCTATAATGAAGGACATAAATAGTTATACAATTTGTTATGTCCTTCAAATATAGTAAGTGACACTATTTGTATAAAAATTTACGTCACTTACTATATATTTAATAATTGAATAATCAGCAGGCCAATAATTAAAAAAGGAATACTTAAATTCCAAATAACGCATTAGCATGTTCCAATCGTTTTTTTATAGTGACCTTCTCGACAAAAGTGTCAGGAATCTTTGTGTGGCCAATATAACCCATCAGCTCCCATTGCGAAATTCCTAACAATTGAGCAGTTTGGCCCAATGAAATACCATGTTCATAAATCTTAGATGCTTTTTTCACATTTGCTTCATCAATTATATGCTGAATGTAAAGATTCAACTGGGAATCTGTTTTTGAAAGAAGTGCAATAAGTTTATGTATATCTTTGGTATATTTGTTAACTTTATAGCGCTGGAGATGGGTAACTGCTTTTTTAAGAATAGAAATAATTCTTACATCAATATAATTTTCTCTTTGAATAATTTTGGACATGGCAAATACAATAACAGCAGTGCTTATAGAATATTCATCTTGATAAATTGAAGCAGTGTGAATAATATGGTCGCTTAATTCTCTTAATCCCATAATATCTCTTCTTTCAAGATGTGTTATTACCTCTTTTAATACAGAAATGACCTCTAACCTTACTTCTTCAATCATGATTATCAATATGAAATTTATTCTTTAAAAATTGTTTGTTTTTTAATATGATTTTATTCTGTTTTTCGGTTTTTTTCATCATTTTTAATATTAGAAAAACCAGTTTCTTAAACATTTTCTTAAACGAAAAGTATATATATAACAAAAACATCTGCAAATACTGAAATGATAACATTAATGCAGAAATTTATCCGAAGTATTTTTGGAGATTTTTTTGGCAAAAGAAAAAATCTCAGGATTGGATTATATGGATCCCCCAATGGTGGGAAAACAACACTTGCCAATAAGATTTGCGTCGATTGGTTAGGAGAGGAAATGGGTTCTGTTTCTAGTGTCGCGCATGAAACAAGAGAAATACAAATAAAGGAACAGGTTACTATAAAATCAAAAGGCAAAGAACTTTCATTCAATCTTGTCGACACGCCCGGTATCGCAACCAAAATAGATTATGAAGATTTTATTAAAGTTGGTATGAAAGAAAACGAGGCAAAAAATAGGGCAAAAGAGGCAACAAAGGGTGTCATTGACGCAATAAAATGGCTTGATGACATGGATGTAGTAGTAATAGTTTTAGATGCAACCAAAGACCCATACACACAGGTAAATATCACAATTATTGGCAATCTTCAGGCAAGAGATATTCCTGTATTGCTTGTGGCTAATAAAATAGACTTGAAAAAAGCAGACATAAAAATGATTCAGTCTGCATTTCCTCAGTATGATGTTGTAGGCATTTCCGCAAAATATGGTAATAATATTGATGAATTTTACGAAAGCCTTTTCAAGATAAGCAAATAAATAATGGAAAAGAAAAATAAATGAGTCAACTAATTATCAGTAAACAAAACCAAATAGGTGAATCCTAAAGATGTTAATATTACAATTTATGCCTTTTGATGAAATAGCAAGTCTGTCTTCAGACAAGAGAGTTTCTAAACTTTTAGAGATTGTAAAAGAGAACAAGATTCTCCTTCTTGAAGGCAGACTAAGAAAAGAGGAAGAAGCAGAATTAATTAAAAAAACTATGGAAACAATAGATGATGATTTCAAAGGCATAGAAATCGGTGTTATATACCCGAAAGATAAAGATAAGGATTTCTTGAACAAAATCAGAGAAAACATGATTAATCTTCTTTTAGGAGACAGGAGAGGTTTTACTATAATGGGGCCTGCAACAATAGTTAAAGAAATAAAACAAGATCCTAATAAAATTCAATTATTTACAACATCGTATACACCAAAATCGTGAAAATTTATCAGTTAAACATTTGTATGATTTGTTATGTTATTGTTTGTTATAATCTTGTATTAATTCGCTGATTATAAATTCAAACTAAATATTGATTGATTAGTATAGAGGTAAACCATGCCACATCAATGTGTAAGATGCAATAATATGTATGACGACGGTTCAAGCGAAATTCTTAACGGATGTAATTGCGGCGGCAAACTATTCTTTTATGTAAAAAAAGAAGCTCTTGAAAAAAAGCAGCAGCAGTTAAAATTAAGCATCGAAGAACAGCAGCAGATAGAAAAAGATGTCTGCGATATAATCGGCGTCGATAAAGATGATTTAGAACACCCAGTTGTACTTGATTTGGAAACAGTACAGATTATTCAGTCTGGGAAGTTTCATATAGATCTTGTAAAATTATTCAACAAAAAGAACCCGCTTGTTTACAAGCTTGAAGAAGGCAAATATGTAATCGACCTTGCTGAAAGTTTTAAAAGAGATAATGATTTCAAAAAGGCGAAGTAAACCATAATGGATTATGGGTATTTGTTTAGTTGATGTTCTCTTTCTTAATTATTTTTTTCCGCACCCTACACGTTTGTGGGACGCAGTCCACCGTCTCATGAAAAATTAAAAAAGGTGCTAGGTGTTGGGTGCTAGGTGCTAGCGGCGATAATTCATCGTAACTAGCACCCAGCACCTAGTTTTCATAGTGAACGTGTTGGACATGCCAAGAACGAACAAAAACAAATATTTAAAAAGCTTATTTTAAACTAACTTTAACAATAATTAATTCATCTTCCTGCAACAATTTCTATAACATCTCTGGGTTTTAGCTTATAATCTTTGCCGACAGCCATCTTTGTCTTGACATTTATTGCACGTATAAAATTCTTGCCAAAATCCGTATGCAGCTTAAACGCAAAGTCTAAAGCAGTGGTATTCTGCGGCATTAGAAAACAATCTGGCAAAACTCTGCCGTCACTGTCTTCAAGCTTATTTACTCCGCCCGGAAATATTGCCACACACTTTAATAATTTAAAAACAGCCTCGTCAAGCGCCTGCTGGACACCAGTATCACCATATTTTTTGATAATATTTTCATTAATGAAATTTAATGCGTTTAATTGTTTAGGATTAAGTTTATCTTTTGCAATAATCTCAAATTTGCTGTCGCCAGGAGCATACTTTATCAATCCGTGTTTTGCAGCTTCTCTTAATGCCAGTTCAGATTCTGAACTGCACGGGATAATAATGTAATCTTTAAACAGCTCTTTTATTCGCTGAAGATTTTTGTCAGCGCCAGGCACATCAACTTTATTAGCAGCAATTATCATTGGTTTAGTCATTTTTCTAAACTCTTTTGCAAGTTCAAAAAGCTGATCTTCTGTCCATGCTGCAGGTTTTTCAGGATTTAATCCAAACTTGTTAATGCCTGCATCAATCATTGCTTCTGTAACTTTCAGGCCGCTTAATTGTTTAGCCAATGCTTGGCATAATTTGGTTTTTTCCTGTTGAACCTGTCTTGCAAACTTATCCCATCCTTTTTTTAATATACCTGCGTACCATAAATCAATTTCTTCCTCTAAAAATTTGACGTCGTTGACAGGATCATAGCTTAATGGCTGGATTGGCTCGCCTTTCTCGTTTGTTGAGCCGGAAACATCAACAACATGAATTAACGCATCTGCCTGCCTTAAATCATCAAGAAACTGGTTGCCCATACCTAAACCCATGTGAGCACCTGGCACTAAACCAGCGACATCAACCATGTCTATAGGTACAAATCTGATATGATTCAGGCAATATCCAAATCTGGGATTGCACTGCCTATTAAATTCCTTGTCAACACATTCAACTCTCACATAACCAACTGCATGGTTCGGCTTAATTGTTGCGAAGGGATAATTAGCTATTTCTACCTCTGCCAATGTCGCTGCCTTAAAAAAGGTTGACTTACCTACATTTGCTTTTCCAACTATTCCTACAAACATATTACTTAAGAATTAGCTTTGTTTTTAAATAAGTTTTGGTACTAAAGAGTTAACTGCATTCCAGAGGTCTTAATTAATAGAAAATCCAGCCAATCATGGTGGATTTCTTAAGATTAGACAAACTTTACTTAACAAGATAATAAACTTTATAAAGTTCCTTTCACATAAAAACAAATATGCCAGTAGATATACTAGTTGACAAATGGGAAGTAAAAGCAACAGATGTAATTCATCTTAATTCATTCTACATAGGGCTGCATGATTATTTCTGGAGAGAAGAATATTCTGATGATAAAGATAATAAATTTCCTGAAACTTATTATTGGGAAACCAGAACACAACAAAGCGGGAAAGAGATATGGGTGTGGTGGAGAGGCGACAAAACAGCCAGGCATATGAGGGCCACATCATTTCACAAAAGATTAATGACTGTTGACATTCATGGTGTTGGTGTAAAAGATGTTGAAGTAATGAGGCATGACAAGAAATGGAAAGTCCAAATGGGTAAAGTAGAAATATTAGTTAAGGCAAAATTAAGATTAGATCCAGAAGATAAATGGAAAAAACACTGGTTTTTAAGCAAAGTGTTTCCAATATTTTGGGAAAGATTTTACAAGAAATATATTGATATGCATAAACAGGAGCTTTTGAAAGATTCTTATCAGTTCCAAGAGCATGTAAAAAAGTTAATGGAATTAAACACATTCGCTGTACCGCAAAAACCATTTGAACCGGCAAAAGGATTTGGAGATGTGTTTACTTATTAGTTTTTATTTGTTTAGCAGTTATATTTTTTAGTTTTTTTCTCGTTCCCAACACGTTTGTGGGACGAAGTCCACCGTCTCATGATGATTAATTAGTTAGTCAATTTATTGTTTAATATTTATTATCGCTTTAAAAAAACTTGAAAAAAATCATGAGACGGGTGGCTGCGCCTTGGAACTAAACAAATACATTAGTTTTTATTCTTTAGAATAGGACAATTTACAAAAAATAGGTAAAATTAGCTGTTTAAACACAAAATTTTATAAATAAAATACTAATTTCTATAGATATATGTGCCTCCGTAGCATAGTAGCTATTGCGGCGAATCTTTATCAAGCTTCACCAAGATTATGCGGGTTACGCTTCGCTAACCCCCATAAACTATTAAAACATATAATCATCTATATGATTTAATTAATATGATTTAATTTATGCCTCCGTAGCATAGTAGCTATTGCGGCTGACTTGTATATTAGTTTATATATCAAGCAATCAGCAGGTCGTGGGTGCAATTCCCATCGGAGGCTTTGTGTTTTAGAAGATTAGTTTTTTCAAGGATGCGGATAATATACTTTCTCAACAATAAATGGTATTTGCTGACCCATGTTTTTTATCCCTTTCTGTATACTATGTTTAAACATGAGAGCAAATTCACTTTTTTCATCCATTTCAAGAAGTTTTGCAAACGTTTCAGGAACACCCTTATTAAAACTGTAATGAATACGTTTTCTTTCACCATACCTTTCTAATAAAAATGTTCCTTCGTAAATTTTACCTCGAAGTTGTTGTGCACCTTCGAGTGTGTTATCATCAAAATCCCAAACACGCTCTATAGAATCATAACTGCTTTGTTCGTGAAACCTTAATTTAAGATGATCAAGAAACATTGGTGCAGCATCTTTTTCGTTAAATGTGATATATTTGTCAATTTCATCTAACGTTTCTATAGCGTGTATCCATTTTCCATATGTTTGCTCAGTTGCGGTTGTCTGCACAGAAACCATTCTATTCCACCAATAAAAATCTTCTTCTGTGTGTTTGTTTAATCTTGCTTCAGAAGATTCTTTTTTTAAATGCAATGCCTCTTTTAGCTCTAAAACCCCTCCCCTTGCTATCAATAAACCAATTCCCCCTAATGTACCATCAACAAAATAATCTTGAATGTTTATTTCTTGATTTAATACTTTTGAAAACAGTGAATAAACAGAATAACTACATAAAACAAGACCACCTAAGCCAAGTAAAGCCCCAAGTACAATTTTGCGAGAAATATAATTTTGCATAGTTTCATCATCTATATTGTCAATTTTTGCAATTCTTGACAATGTATCTAATTGTGAACTGATATCGATAGCATCATTTACAACATCAGATATGTCAGACATATATACCTCCACTTGATTTTTGTTGCTTAAAATATACATAATAGTTAGATATAATCCTATTTAACTTAAGGGTAAAGAAATGTAGTGGTATAAATAAAGATTTCGGTAAATTATCAGTACATTACAATAACTTTAAATATGTGTTAATTAATTCAAGAATATATGAATTGGACAAAGCTATTTTATGTGTTAATGATTGTATTGATATTTATACCCATGGTATTCTTAGGAGCAAATGTGTTTTATCCAGAATATACGGGAACACAATCGTATTATCAAGGTCCTTATGCTGACTGCTACCAAAAATATCCTTATCCAACTAAACCTACGACAGCAGCTGATACGGTTGTAATTAGTGAAGCAGATAATGCAGCTATTTCACAAAAACAAGAGCAATGTCAAAAAGAAAATCAAGAAAAACAATTAGTTTGGGAGCAGGAAAAGCTCAATTATGAAGGCACTAAATACATATTTATCACCTTATTCAATTTAGTCATACTACTTATTGCATTGCTTATACCAGTGCTGCAAGACAGTGTCACAATGGGTTTATTCTTAGGCAGTATCGCCACAACCTTTGGCGCTACAATAAGATATTTTGACACAAGAAGCAAGATTGGATTTATTATTTTAGTGATAACTTTCTTTGCAATGCTGTATTTCATCAACAGAAAAAAGGATTCATTTGTCAATTGGAAGGATGAAAAACAATAGAATCTTGTAAAACAAGTAAATTGATTGCATTCTAAAAAATCAGATAAAACAGACAAACCTTTAAATATAACTTCTTAAAGTAGATTAGTTAATGGTACAGAAAACTTTGGTAGAAGAGCTTAAAAAGGGCAAAACTGCTGATGAAAATGAAATTAAAGAAGATTCTAAATTAAGAAGTACAGACGATTCTAGCAAAGCCAAAGCTCATGAGATGGCTAAACTCCAGCGTGAGATAGGCGTTGCTGAGTTTTTTGCCAAAAATAGACATCTTCTTGGTTTTGATAACAAAAGAAAAGCTCTTCTTACAACTGTAAAAGAAGCAGTAGATAATAGTCTAGACGCTTGTGAAGAAGCAGCAATCTTACCAGAAATCAGTGTAGAAATGGTAGATATGGGCAATGACAGATTTAGGGTTATTGTTGAAGACAACGGTCCAGGTATAGTAAAGAAACAAATTCCTAATATATTCGCAAAATTACTTTACGGCTCAAAGTTCCATCGATTAAGAATGAGCAGAGGACAGCAAGGTATAGGTATTTCTGCCAGTGTAATGTATTCTCAGCTTACAACAGGCAAAGCTTCAAAGATTGTCAGCAAGATTCATCCAAAAGAACCTGCTAATTATTATGAGCTGCAAATAGATACACAGAAAAACAAGCCAGAAATCTTAAAAGAAGCTACGCTTGACTGGAATAAGGAGCATGGTACAAGGATAGAGCTTGATTTAGAAGGAACTTATCAAAAAGGTACCCAGAGTGTCGACCAATATCTTAAACAGACAGCTATTGTAAATCCTCATGTAACTATTATTTATACAACACCTAAAGCAGAGCAGATTATATTTCCAAGAGCAACAGAAATCCTGCCTAAAATACCACATGAAATTAAACCACATCCTTATGGTGTTGAGTTGGGTGTTCTTATTCAAATGTTGAAAAATACACAAACAAAAACATTACAGCAGTTTTTCGGTGACGAGTTTTCCAGGGTTGGTCCAGGGGCAGCTAAACAAATCTGCGAGATTGCCAGACTTTTGCCTAAAACAAGGCCATCTGAAGTAACAATAGAAATGGCTGACAGACTTATACAGGCAATAAAAGAAACAAAGATTATTGCTCCTCCAACTGACTGTATTTCTCCTATTGGTGCAGAGCTTCTTGAAAAAGGCTTAAAAAAAGAAATCAATGCAGAATTTTATTGTTCTGTCACAAGACCGCCAGAAGTTTACAGAGGTAATCCTTTCATTATAGAAGCAGCCTTGGCATATGGCGGAGAACAGGAAAAAGAAGTACCTATGAATATTTTGAGATATGCCAACAGAGTACCATTATTATTTCAGCAAGGTGCATGCGCAACAACAAAAGCAGTTCAACAAACTAACTGGAGAAGTTATGGGTTAAGCCAAAGTTCTGGTGCTGTACCTGTCGGACCAATAACACTTGTTGTTCACATGGCTTCAGTTTGGGTGCCGTTTACTTCTGAAAGTAAGGAAGCAATTGCTCATTATCCCGAGATTATCAAGGAAATAAGATTGGCTATCCAAGAATGCGGAAGAAAGCTTGGCATGTACATGGCAAAGAAAAAGTTGATTGGTGATGAGTTCAAAAAAAGAAGTTATATTGAGATTTATATTCCTCATGTTGCTGATGCATTAAAAGAGCTAATTGGATTAAAGGAGAAAGACAAAGAACAAGTTGAGCTAAACTTGCATGAAATCCTTGAAAAGAAACGTGGCAAACTTGATAAACTAGAGTTTGACGCTTCAAAAAATGCTGAGTTTGACGAAGAGTTTGCAAAAATAGGGAAAGAAATAGAAAAAGAAGTCAAGGAAGAAGTTAAAGAGGAGATTAAAAAACTCAAAGGAGAAAAAGACGAGTATCAAGATAGATTAGATTAAACTACTTTAGTATATAAGTAACATAAATATAAATAAATACTAAAGAAAAAGTTAATCATGAAGAGGAACAATGATGTCAAATCCATTAAAAGATATTAAAGACATATCTAAAGAAATTTACGAGAAAATCTTAAAGAAAAAACTGCCGTCGTTAAACATGCCTATCAGAAGCCTTCAAAATGTAAGTTATGATCCTAAAGTTGGGTATTTTGAAATGATAGGGAAAGCAAAAGAAAGAACCTTGGCAGCATCAACAATAAAAACATTCGCGCAAAGCCTGAGAATGATGTCATTGAGCAAAGAACTGATTGAAACAGATGATATTGCGACCAAGAGAGAGACGTATTATGTCAGCAAGAATTGGGGAGAAGCAAGGTTTCATGAACAGCCTGAATCTGATACTGTAATGGATGATATTGAAGCAATGTTAATGGTCAACAGAGAACAAATTGGTTTTATTCCTGAAGAAAAAGGCGGCGATGTTGCCGGCAGGTTAGTTGTCATTGACAAAGATCAGGAAACTAATAAAGAACTAAGAATTGATTGTACCAAATTTGGCTCAGGAGCATATTCTATTCCAGCAAGCGTTGAGCACTTAAAATTTGAGACAGATGCAAAATTTATTCTTGCAATAGAAACAGCAGGTATGTTCCAAAGGTTGGTTAAGCACAAATATTGGCAGAAGGCTAATTGTATTTTAATAAGTATGGGTGGTGTTCCAACACGAGCATGCAGAAGATTTATCAGAAGATTAAGCGACGAGAGAAAACTGCCAGTTTATGTATTTGTAGATTGTGATCCTTATGGTATAGGCAATATTTACAGAACATTGAAGGTTGGAAGCGGGAATGCTGCGCATATTAACAAATTCTTTTGTGTACCACAAGCAAAATATTTAGGTGTAACACCACAGGATATCATAGATTACAATCTGCCAACACATCCTTTGTTAGAAATAGACGTGAAAAAGATTAAAGACCTTCTGAAAAATGATCCTTTTATCCTTCATTACAAAGAATGGCAGCAGGCATTAAAACAGCTTGATTCAATGAAGAAAAGAGCAGAACAGCAGGCATTGGCCAAATGGGGATTAAACTTCGTCATTGAAAAATATCTGCCTGATAAATTAAAGAATCCAAAGACGTGGCTGCCTTAAACAAAGATGATTTTCTTATCTGTTTTTCATTGTAAATTAAAGAATCTTTATAAATTATCAATCATTTCTTCATAAAATGAGAATAGTTGAAGAGTTAACAATTGAAGATTTAATCTCAATGAGCAGAGGAGAAGAACCTGTTTACGCTCCTATTGAATTAGAATTTCTTAGCAAGTATGCACCTCATGCTTTTCTTGGGAAACCATGGACTGATTATTCCATTGATGAAAGTATAAGAATAGAATTAGGCCAAATCTTGTTTGATATTGCTGTAAAATTAGATAATTCTGTATATAGAAGTACTGGAACTGCTAATATAAGGAGATTAATAAAAGAAAAAGCAGAAATTCTTCAAGGTATATGTTTAAAGAATATAGATGCAATATTTCAATATATGACGAAAACAATAATTCCTAATTTTAATTCTCAAATAGAAGGAACAGAAAGTTGGAATAGAGAATTAGAATCAGCAATATTGTACCATATAAAATCTTCAAGTTTGCAAGGCTTAAAAATTTTGACAGCGCCCCATTTTTCTCAATGTCAAGATATTGATATTCTTAACATTGTTAAAAGAGAAGTAGATTCAAATAAATTTCAAGATGTGAGACGAGAATTAATAAATTTGTTTGGTGATGTTCCTATCATGGTTTATGGAAGCGCTTTGACAAAAGAAAACCCGTCTGATATAGATACAGCAGTTTTCCCGCAAAAGATTACAAAAGAAACATATATGAAAATAATGGGCGCGTTTAACAAAGAAAGAAAAGTACCGCTATCTTTTGTAATTATCCCTCCAGAATATATTCGTTCATTTGCCTTGTCTGACCCCAGCAAAAAGTTTAATAAGGAAAATTCTGTTATTATTAATGGTAGTATTGATTCTCCTGTTATATGCGAAGAACATTTCAATAAACTTATGTTTTATAATGCTGCCAGCAAATATCTTGGTGTGAGAACAGCATTAACCCCAAATGGATTAGCATTATGTGAAGGGATATTACCAAGAATTAATAATCGCCTTAAAGCAATAAAATTCATTTATAATGATTTTTGTTCAAACGGAAAAACAAAGTTACCTGAACCAAAAATTACTCAATTCCAGACATTGCCTGCAAGAGAAGAATTTGTTGCAGCACTTGCAGATGCAAATATGCAAATGTATAAATTGTTGAGAACATATGCTAGTAAATAAAATCAAAGTTGATAGATAATTATGTTAATTTAATTCATTAATCCTCTTTTTTATTCCTTCTTTTCCAGTGCAGCCTTAACCTGTTCTTTCTGCTTTTTTATTTCTGCCCGAAATTTTTTTCTCATTTCCTTCTGTTCTTCTGTCAATGGCTCACGCCTTGTTTTTTGCTTTTCTTTCTCTTCTTTTTCAAATATGAATGATTTTGCTTTGGCATAAGATACAGGATTTTTAATTTTCCTGCATAAATTGTCAGGAGCACATATCCCTATTTCCTGATAAGTCTGCATACAGTTTGGCGGTAAGATTTTATCGCGTTTTTGCATTTTTCTGTATCTTAATTGCGAATTAACAATGACTTCCCTTAATTTTTCAGAGTTTTTAGTATTCCATTCTCTGACAATTTTATCAACACCATCACTCTCATAACCGCAGCATTCAAGAAAATTAATCAGGGCAAACATAAACCGCTTTTTTCCGTCTTGAATTCCTTGTAATCCTTTTAATATGCATGGAGGAAACATTGAAATAGGAATAGCTTCTCCAGGAATTTCATATTCTTTAATTAGTTTGGATGCTTCATCTGCATCCTGCATAATTGGCTTGTAATCAAATGCTTCTATAATTAACCGTGATGCTTCACCCTCTTTAGTATTAATTATATCTAAAAATTTAAGTTTTGGGATTACAGCAGAAGGCATCGCATCTTCTTTTTTAAAATTTAAAATAGTTTCGGGAGGGATAACAATGCTGCAAAGTCCGGATTTTTCATGCAGAGAATAAGGCGCTCTGTAAAGATGCCTTGAAGATATAAGAATAGTATCAATATCTAATATTAAAGATGAGTTAAACTTTTCTTCAAAAGTTGTATTACTGCATTTGTAGCATTTATGTTTTGAAATTGTTATCTTTTCCATAATCTGTTTACATTTTGGACACAGATTATACACATTGTTTTCTTCTACTTTCTCTTGACAGGAAGGGCAGACAAAATATTGTTTAGATCTTTCTTTTGACTCTGCACCGCATTTCTTGCAATACGTTTTGAACAGTTCACTTTCTGGCTGAGAAGTCATAATCCCTATTTCCTTCTTAGTCATATTTTTTAATAATTCTTTAAGTAGTATTGGCTCAATTTTATCTTTCAAATAAAGAGATATTCTTCTTGGTGCTTCTGGAAATAAAAGTCTGGTTTCTGTTAATTTCCCTTGTATTGGAATTGACTTAGAAAACGCTTCAAATGGAACACCAATGTGAAATCCTTTACTTCCTGAAAATTTTACAGTTACAGAAGTTATACCATGCTCTTTAAGCTGTTGAACAAGCAAATGCGCAATGAGTTTACTATAATCCCAATATTTACAGTCAATGTCTAACACCAAATCCCATCCTTTTCTTAACTCGTCAAGCTCTCTCTTGCTTAATTCTGGTTTAAGAGCAAGAACATTATTCCAATGCTCCTCACTGACATGAAAACTAGTAACACCATTTTTTGCAAATTCTAGTATTTCGTTTGGGTAGTTTAAAATGTCTGGCCGTTTTCCAAAACCATTGTCTCCAAACTTTACTGAAACCTCTCTGTCCTTACTGCTGCTTAATATTGCTTCTTGAACATCTTTTCTTTTATAATGTTTTAAAATTATACTAAGATTTAACATTCTTACCACCAAACAAGATATAATAATCTAATTTGCCCCCTAAAATGATAAAATAGCAATCAATATATATGCTTTATTATTTCTTAATAACATAATGGACACACATATGGACATAAGTACAAACACAGACCAAGCACAACAAAAGCATCAGCAAAAAAGCCCAATTCTTACAGTAGATATAATTATCAGATATAAAGGCGGCATAGTTCTTGTTAACCGAAAATATCCGCCTAAAGATTGGGCATTGCCAGGCGGTCATGTTGATTATGGTGAAACAGTTGAGTATGCTGCAATCAGAGAAGCAAAAGAAGAAACCAATCTTGATGTTGAGCTAGTCAAACAGTTCCATGTTTATTCTGATCCTAAACGAAGCCCAAAAGAACATAAAGTAACTGTTGTATTTATCGCAAACGGAAAAGGAGAATTAAAAGCAGGAGATGATGCAGATGATGCAAATGTTTTTGGAGAAGGAGATATACTTAAATTGCCGAAACTATGTTCTGATCACAATCAAATACTTTTAGATTATTATAATGACCGTTACAATGGCCATTATGACGACGAGTAGCATTGCAATGGTCATTGTAATGCGTGATAAAAAAGTAAAATAAGAGTATTTGTTTAATTGAGGCTTTGTTTCCATACTATTTCTCGCTCTCAATCCGTTTGTGGGACGCAGTCCACCGTGTAGGCACGGACACTAATTTTTGTATATGTAACTCCGTGCATACATTCGTGGACTTTAACTAACTAGATAATGATATTAAAGTCCACCACTATCTCATGAAAAATTAATTTTTTTAAAATCGTCGTATAGAAAACCTAAACTAAAAATAATCATGAGACGGGTGACTTCGCCTTGGAACTAAAAAAGTAACTTAAAAGATTTTATCAATGCACTTTAATCACATAAGGATATTTTCGTTTATGTTCATTTGCCAAAACACGTTCTTTTATTTTCTTGCTTAATTTTCCAGACATTAATTGTTTGTCAAGATTTTTATAGGTAATCCCCATTTCTTTCTCGTCAGTCTGGCCTTCGTAAAGCTCTGCTGTTGGTATTTTTTTGATAATATTTTCTGAAATGTTTAAATTGGTTGCTATTTCATAAACTTCTTTTTTGAATAAATCGCCGATTACAAATAAATCACAGGCTAAATCACCATATTTTGTTCCATAACCCATCATAGATTCTGTTTTATTGCCTGTACCAACAACTAAAGCAACAAAAGCATGAGAGGCTTCTGAGAAAGTATTTGCATAACTGTAAAGTATATTAGCCCTTATTCTTGCTTTAAGATTCATGTATGCTAATTTATTTATTGGAACATTAAACTGATAGCCAATAAGCATTTTATTAATTGGCTGCAACAAATATTTAATTTCTTCTTTCTCGCAAAATTCTCTCGCATCATTTATGTTTTCCTGTTTAGTCAATCCAATTTCTGGCATTAAGATACCAATAACATTTTCTTTTCCTAATGCAAGAATACAAAGCTTGCAGGTAACAGCGCTGTCAACACCGCCGCTAATTCCGATTATAGCTTTATCTGCTTTGTTTTTCTTAAAGAATGCTTTTATTTCTTTTACAATTTTAGCGATGATTTTTTCTGTATCCATTTTTCTATTCTCTTAATGTTTTTCGATTTATGATAAATTTTTTTGAGTTATTAACTTAATGGCTGTCTGTTGGATGCTCTTCTAGGGGTTTTCCCATATTTTTTAAGTATTGATTTAACTTTATTTTAATATTTTGTTTTAATTCTTTATCTAATTCCAAATTATCAACAATATTGTTCCAATTTAAATTAGGTAATTTAGTAAGTGTTCCTTTAAATAGTCTATTCGCCTGCTTGCATTGTGCTTCCAACTCAAATGCGCTTTTTGTGCCGAATGCTTTTAATGCAGGATATTTACTGATAGAATTTGCGCCTGCATTTAACAAAAATGCTACCCTATTTGCCCTGTCATCCCAAATACCAAACTGAATATCTAATTTAGGGAAAGCTATTCTTGTCTTGGCAATCCACCATGCTTGATAATATTTAGTTGGTGAAGCAAAACCTTCAAACACTGTGTCTTTGTGAGGATTTAGCCCATAAAAATGTATTTTGTCAATACCATATTGTTTAATTAGGTTTTCCAAAGCAGGAAAATCATCTTCTGTTTCTCCAAGGCCGAGAATAATAGTTATTGCTTTTTTCATGCCTAATTTTGTTGCATCATTAAACATTTCTAAATATGGCTCAATTGGCTTTGAAGGGCAGACAAAATCATGAACTTTTATATTAACTGTCTCTATGCTGCCAACAACACCTTTAACATAAGGCTGAAGATTTTCTAATTCTTCCTTTTTTATTGCGCCAATATTTATCCATATCTTCTCTCCAATTACCAGATTTAATTTTTTGACTAAGTCGAGAAAACCTTCAGTAGTATAAGCGCCTTTACCGCCAGACAAGAAACCAACTTCCCATCCAAGATGCTTTATTAACAGGGCTTCTGCAAGCAGGCTTTCAGTTGTTCTTCTCCCTATCTTTTGATATTTATTGTCATTTGGCTGAGTGGACATATAGCAAAACTTGCAGTCTCTTATAGAGCAATACCAACTGAAAAATAAAGCTCTTTCAAAATTAGTTTCAGCGGGAAAATTAGCTAAATAAATCTTGTTAGCTTTTTCCATCAAAGATTCAACTGCCAAGGATTTAATTACATAGTTCATAGAACAAGTAAGATTGTCAAAGGGATATATAAATATAGATGGTGAGTTTGTTTACTATATCAAATATTACTCTAAATCATAAATCATCAATCGGACTTTTCACATTAATCATTTTAGGGGAAGCCATATGTAGATATGTCATGGTGGTATCAGCCTTAGAATGTCCTAACAATGATTGAACAGATAAAACATCATATTCGTTCTCAATAAGATGTGTGGCAAAACTATGCCTTAATGTGTGGTGGTGGACATTCTTGGCAATCTTTGCTTTCCTTGCTGCTTTTTTTATTATCATTTTCACAGAAGCCACACTTAAATGATTATATTTTGTGCCTTCAAAAAGCCAAGATTCAGAAGTTAAATTCTCATCAGTAATATAAGAAATTAATTCATATTTAATTGTTTTCGCAATAATAAATAGTCGGTCTTTATCGCCTTTTCCATGCCTGACCCATCCATAGTTTTTGTCTAACTCTAAATCACAAATTTTTAAGTTAACTAGTTCACTAACCCTTAAACCAGCAGAGTACAATAATTTCACAATAAGTTTGTGTTTTGTGTTATCAATAGCATTAATAAGCCTTTTTACCTCTTCTTTTGTAAGCACTGTTGGCAATGTTTTCGGTGTTTTGGAAAATCTTATTCGTACCATAAATTTTTTGTTGAAAACATCAAAGTAGAGAAACCTTAAGGAGTTCAAATAAACATTAATTGTATTGCCACCAGCTCCTTTCTGAATTAAATTGTCGAGATAATCATGTATATCTTTTTTATTTACTTCAAGCGGATGTTTATTACATGTTGAGAAGAATTTTTTAATACATTGCCTGTATGTTTTTATTGTTCTGTGGCTAAGGCCTCTTCTTAATCCATGTTTTGTTATTAAATCTGGAAGGTATAAATTATCTTTCATCTGGAACCTCTCTTAAATCTTAATAATCATATTAGAACTCAAACCCCTTTATATATTTCACACCGACTTGTCCAGTGCTTATTTTGTCCAGTGGAAATTTACGAAAAGAGAGTAGATTTTTTCAGAATATACATCACTTTTTCCAGAAAACCAACAAAAAAACCAAGAAGTAGTTACAGAAAACATGGTTACAACCCATCAAAAACCTCATTTATACGCCATAAAACCCCACTGGACAAGGTTTTAGGCATATAGGGTGTTAGTCTCAATTTTCGCAATCGCCTGATATTGAATCGGGCAAGAATTGTTTTTACCAAATAGCTGTTCTTCTTCGTTGTAGAGATTCAACTCTATCTGGAAAAAGCCTACGTTGAACAGCTTTATGTGCTTCTTCATTTGTTCTAAATTGCCTACTTGAATATAACGCCAAAATATTCATTACATCAGAAACAGGATATTCTACTGTAAATCTTGGGCTTAAAGCAATTCCAACTTCAACGATATCATCTAAATCAATTGCAGAAAGACCCTCTTGCACGCTTCGTATCTCTCTCCATCCAAAATCTTCTCTTCTGTAATGGTCTGGAGAAAATGCAGATCTTGGTTTTTCATAATTGTAGGATCCACTAGTTGGGAGATCATTACCTACTTCCATGTCATAGCTCCTTTGATCAGGATGAAACCAAACATAAGTTCCCCTCCCCCTCCAATTAACAAAATTAATCCAGTTATGTTCAAGTGGAACAGATTCACTTCGCATTAAGTCTGCATGATAATCAACATTAAATAAAGCGTCTGCATCTGAATCATTAACATAGTCTAACATATGTTGATGTAGTTCTACAATTTTTAATGGAATTGCTCTTGAGAATTCTACTCCGAAGATTTTTTCAAATACTCTTTGAAAGAAAGCATTGGCTGAATCTTTACTTCTATGTTGCATCCAATAATCTAAATCAATTGATAAATATGCTCTTTGTGCTGGTTCTGTAGTAGATCTTGATTGCTCCAATTTACGATTTCTTGTATTGCTACGTTTAACTGCCATCTGTTCAAGAAAGATATACCTATTTAAAAACTTTTCTATTAGTAACTACTTAATGAAAGTAACTTAAATTAACAATTCTTGCCCTTGGTTCTTTGTCTTGATTTATCACTTCGTTCTTTTGATAGACGACGATTGCGAAAACTCTTCGGACGAAGTTTGACCACACTTCGTATGGTCAAAGAGCATAACAGGAATTATGCTCAATTATTACTCCTTCGCAAAAAGCTCAGTCCGTCATAACTTCCATACTTCGTATGGATTTTCCCACACTTACGTATGGAAAAAGAGCCTAACATCAGTTAGTCTCAATATTACTCGGCTCGTGCACTATTAATAAAACTAAAAATAAACCTTTTTAGAGTGGCACTCGCCTGCGTCATACTTTCTCCTCACTTCGTTCGTCGAATTTTTTACTCCGTAAAAAGGAGACTAACACCGTTATGCTGAATACTTTTTGAGTTCTCGACGTCTTTTTTAGATTAAAATCTGCAAAAGTATCTGTCGGCGGTGATGATGATAATGGCAGGTGACGGTCAAATCCTTCGGATTTGCCCTACTCGCCACCCCGTAGGGGGCAACCCCCGGCTCGCCACCGCCATATCATCACCGCCTTTAACAGAACTCAAAAAATACTTCTCGGCTAAAGCCTCGACCTTGAGTTTTACTATGGGAGTCTTCACGCGCATAACCGCTGACTCAGCTCTAGAAAACTCAAGGCAGCATAACGTCGATTAAGTCCAATAATTTTTAGTGGCACAAACTGATGGGGGGAGTTCCGTAACTAAAAAGATTAATGAAAACAGATACTTTACTTACCTTCTTGTTCTTTATTCAGCATAACTTATCTCTTCTCATTCAACACGTAATAAGCTCCTCGATATTCTCCCACTTTCTTAATGTATTTGAATTTTAACATCTCTGCAATCTCTTTAATTGCCGTCCCATAAGATGTTTTATTTATTTTCATATAGGTTTTTGTCTTGAGCGATTTGTTCTTTCTCAAAAACTCAACCGCTTTTCGCTGGCGTTCATTTAAGTCTTCTAAACCATCAACTGGCTTAAGCTCACTTTTCTCATTATACAATATTACTCTAAAGAAGTGTTCATATATTCCAAACACTGGATCTTTAAGACTTTGTTCCCTCATTCCATTGATCATACGGGGAACTCCCGAACCAAGACCTTCCACATAACCATAATCACGCAAGATACGATAAACAATAGGGTTTCTTCTTACTGAAAGTGCCCCAAATAATTCTTTAGTCAAACCGATAGGCAAAGAACCTGGGCTAGTGACTTCGATCCTATTGCTAAACAAATAAATTTGAATGGAATCTTTACTAAAATAATCACGATGAGCTACCGCATTAACAATAGCTTCACGAACAACTTCCAGAGGATACTCATATAATTCTGTTCTGCGAGGTTTATCAGTTATTTCAATACTTTTAGAAAGATTATTTTTTAAAAAAGCTAAGGATTTTTCGATAGAATCGATAATATTGCTTTGGATTAGCTGATGAGCAACTATCTTTACTGGCTCGATTCCTTCAAAGCGCACTAACTTTATTTCAATCTGTGGATGAAAATGTGCTGGCTCTTTGGTGAAAAATAAAAGAGTGGCATTTTTTATCTTTAACTCACCATTCTTTATGGCTAATTTTGAGCTTATTAGGAAATCTTCTACAGAATGTGATCTCAAAAAATCATCTTGTTTGCGCATTTTCAAATAGTCTTTAATCATATCCAAATCTAAATCAGCAACTTTAGCATCACTATTAGTCTCATCGAAACATAAAATTTGCTTGTTTCTTAAGAAATCTAACATCTGACTTCCTTCAATTTTTCTCAGAGTGCTTCCTGACTTAACATAAATCACGCCCTGAAACGTATGAAAAATATTATCAATGGCTTTCTGTATAGTTACAACTATTACTTTTTTACGTTCTAGTGTATTTACTTCAATCAATGGAATAACTGCCGGAGAAACAGCTTGAGCGGAGGCAGATATCTTTTGCTGAATTATATCTAAATCTTCATCTATCCCAATAACCTTCTTGTTTTGAGCTACACCCACAATAATCATTCCACCAAAAGTATTCGCTAATCCGCACATCAACTTAGAAAAATCTTGAGAACTATGGAACGACTGTTTTAGCTCTACTTCTTGCGTTTCTCCTACATTGATTATTTCTTGTAATTTTGTTTCTTCCATCTTAGTATCAATAATTAATAGTTATTTGATAGTAAAATGATAGTAATATATAAAGCTTTGGTTTCCCCTCTAAAACAGAAAGAAATCGAGGTATAATAAATTGATAGTAATTTATCTTTACTATAATCATTTTAAGTAAAGTTAAAGTAATTCTGGACGAACGGAACTCCCCCACGACTAACGACTACGACGAAATGTCCCCCCGATGACTATTCTTTATTGCTCACTATGTTTGCTCGATAGAACGCCACTAAAAATTACTCTTCGTCGCTACGCTCCTCGTCGGGGCACGCTCGCCAGTGATTTAATAACGAAATGTTAGTCTGGCTCGCTTAAAGCCCCGAGGACTTAACACCGTTATGCTGAATATTTTTTGAGTTCTTGACGTCTTTTTTAGATTAAAATCTGCAAAAGTATTTGTCGGCGGTGATGATGATAATGGCAGGTGACGGTCAAATTGGAGTGAACCCCTAGAAGTTGACACCTAGAATACGAAATCTTTTAATAAATTGAGTAAATAAAAAGCAATAAGAGGTGTCAAAAAATGGGAATAAGA